>NZ_VFVC01000056.1:0-31691 GCF_006441575.1 Mesorhizobium sp. B2-4-12 | reverse complement strand
TCCAGCAGACATGATGAATCAGATATTCTCGCCGATGGGAATCCCTCGCGATTCCGTCAGGTCAGATTATGCTCTAGGAGAACGTTATGTCAGTAACTTCGTTACCGGCGACTCGCCGCGAAGTTGTCGCCGCCGCGGCTGCCGCCGCTGCTTTGGGACTATTCCCCAAAGCGCTTCACGCCGCACAAATTCAAAAGGAGAAGGGTATGGCCCAGGCAAGTGCAACAAAGGTCGCCGGGCAATCAGCCGGCAAGGATGCAATTCGTCCGTTTCATATACATTTTTCGGACGCGGAATTGACCGATTTGCGCCGGCGGATCAAGGCAAACAAGTGGCCAGACCAGGAGACTGTCTCAGACACATCGCAAGGCGTGCAACTCGCCACGATGCAGCAACTCGCGCGCTATTGGGCTACAGAGCACGATTGGCGAAAGATCGAGGCGCGGCTGAACGACCTGCCGCAGTTCGTGACCGAGATCGATGGACTCGACATTCACTTCATTCATGTGCGGTCGAAGCATGAAGGTGCCCTGCCGCTGATCGTCACGCATGGTTGGCCAGCGTCCATCATCGAGCAACTGAAGATCATCGATCCGCTCACCAATCCGACAGCCCATGGCGGGACCGCCTCTGATGCCTTCGATCTGGTAATCCCGTCGCTTCCGGGGCATGGCTTTTCAGGCAAGCCGACGGCGCCTGGTTGGCACCCAGTGCGCATCGCCATGGCTTGGGCCACGCTCATGCAACGCCTTGGCTATACGAAGTACGTGGCGCAGGGCGGCGATTGGGGGAACGCCGTCACGGAGCTGATGGCCCTGCAGCAGCCGCCGGGATTGCTCGGTATCCACACCAACATGGCGGCCACTGTTCCGGCAAACATCTCGAAAGCGCTCGCGTTCCACGAGCCGCCGCCTGCCGATCTGACGGCCGAGGAGCGCAAGGCCTGGGACCAGTTGAGCCTCTTCTACGGCAAAGGACTGGGCTACGCGATCGAGATGGGCAACCGCCCGCAGACGCTCTACAGCATCGCCGACTCGCCGATCGGCCTCGCGGCTTGGATGATCGATCACGACGACGCCAGCGAGAAACTGATCGCCCGCGTGTTTGCCGGTCAGTCCGAAGGGCTGACGCGCGACGACATCCTCGACAACGTCACGCTCTATTGGCTTACAAACACTGCCATCTCCTCGGCGCGTCTCTACTGGGACACCACACAGGTCTCGAACGGAGGCGGCTTCTTCGATGTAAGGGGCGTCCAGATCCCGGTCGCTGTAAGTGCTTTCGCCGACGAAATCTATCAAGTCCCGCAGAGCTGGGCGAAGCAGGCCTATCCCAAGCTTATCCACTACAACAAGATTGCCAAGGGCACGCACTTTGCCGCCTGGGAACAGCCGAAAGTCTTCTGTGACGAGTTGAGGACAGCCTTCCGGCCGCTACGCCAGGAAATCTGAAGTGAATGGGGTGCTTGCACCCCAGTCACCTCTCAGGGGGCGGACAGGGACGGTGGGCAAGGGCAGGGCCTGGTCACCGAACAGCGTCTGTATCAATTGATCCGTCAACCGACGCCGATCGCCGATCGAGAGTTCGAAATCCAGTTTTCCGGCCCCAGCGTGGAGGTCTTTGCCTTCACATTCGGCTAGAGCCTGTTCCATTCCGATAGAACCGGAATGAGGCCTATCTGTCTGTTTGATCATGATCCTCCGCCAAACCGGTACACTTCGGAGTCATGTCCTGGCCGTTCCGCAATCATCAGTGACGGGAGTGTCCAATGCAGCCGTTCGCAATAAACAAACATCGCCGCTACTTCTTTGGCTTGGCAGCGCTTTCGGTCGCCATGCTTCAATTCGGCAAGGTGACATCTGCCGCGACAACAGCTGCAACAGCGGCGCCTGCGGTCGGGGCTGGAGCCAGAGCATCGTTCGGAACGCTGAAGCAGATCAACGCCGGGCCGCTGAATGTCGGATACGCCGAAGCAGGCCCTCGCGACGGGCCTGCGGTCCTCCTCTTGCACGGCTGGCCCTACGACATTCATACTTATGTCGACGTGGCGCCGCTGCTGGCTGCGAAAGGGTACCGGGTGATCGTGCCCTATCTGCGCGGTCACGGATCGACACGCTTCCGGTCGAATGAGACAGCGCGCAATGGGCAGCAGTCGGTAATCGCCGCTGATGTGATCGCGTTAATGGACGCGCTTGGCATCGAAAAGGCCACGATCGGTGGCTGCGACTGGGGTGCGAGAACCGCGAACATCGTTGCCGCGCTCTGGCCGGAGCGCTGCCAATCGATGGTTTCAGTGAGTGGCTACCTGATCGGCAATCAGCAACTCGGCATGGTGCCTTTGCCGCCCAAGGCAGAGCTGCAATGGTGGTACCAGTACTACTTTGCCACCGATCGTGGCCGCGCCGGCTATGAGAAATACAGGCGCGATTTCGCGAGACTGATCTGGCAGACGGCTTCTCCGCGGTGGAACTTTGACGATGCCACCTTCGAGCGCAGTGCCACCGCCTTCGACAATCCGGATCATGTCCCAATAGTGATTCACAACTATCGCTGGCGGTTAGGCCTGGCTGACGGCGAACCGCAATACGATGAGTTGGAGCGGCGGTTGGCGAGGGCGCCGGTTATCACCGTTCCCACGATCACACTCGAGGGCGACGCAAATGGCGCTCCCCATCCGGACGCCAGCGCTTACGCCAAAATGTTCACCGGGAAGTATTCGCACCGCCCGATCAAGGGTGGCATCGGACACAATCTGCCACAGGAAGCACCGCAGGCTTTCGCCGAGGCTGTCATTGACGTCGGTCGCTTGTGACTTTGGGAAAACAGACCGCCTCGATGGATGGACGCCGCAGAGAGCAGCAGATTGCTGTTCGGCACGGGGACGTTGGCGGGATACTCGGAGATGTTGGGAAGTGCCCGCGAAATCGGCACCATTCGGTTGTGTCGGAGTTGGAATCAGGATCCCCGACAAGGCTTGATGAATTCAAGCCTTGAACCGTGGCAGCGGGACACGGGGGACGGCGGCCTTGCCCGCGCGGGAGAATGACGTCCGAAGGCGGTAGCGGTCGCCAGCGTAGCGGATTGTCGAGGACAGGAGCGGCCGACCGGCCGAATCGACGATGAGTTGGCGCATCACCAGGGTGGATTTGCCGACGTCAAGGTCGAGATGGCGCGCGAGTGCAGGATCGGCGCCGCGCGCTTCGATCGTGGTTTCGGCGCGCGCCAGGTCGACGCCGGCATCGATCAGCAGGCCGAACAGTGACGCGTTCCGAAAATCGATACGGCCAAGATCGGGAAAGAGGGCGACGGCGAAGAACGAGGTATCGACGGCGACGGGAACCTGGTCCAGGCGTCGGATTCTTTCCAGGTGGAACAAGGTCGCGCCGGGCGCGATCGAGAGCTCCTCGGCCTCGTCCAGTGAGGCTGGCGCTTCCTCGGCGCGCAACACATCGGAGGAGGGCGTCAGGCCAAGACGCCTTGCGGTCTCGCTGAAGGATTCAAGCGTGTTGGGAAATTCCTTCGGCACCTTGGCCGATACATACCAGCCACGCCCATGCGAAGGAGTAAGCACACCCTCCTCGACGAGGCTCTGCAGCGCCCGGCGCAGGGTGACCCGGCTGATCGACATGCGGGTGAACAGATCGCGCTCGGGCGGCAGGCGCGCGCCTGAAGCAAGCTTGCCGGTAGCAATCTCATGCAGGATCGCGTCGGCCGCCAGCCGCCACAGCGGCTCTGGCCCATCCGACTGCAGCGGAGCGCCCTCCATCTCAGTCATCCATCCGCCTTTACCCTTTCCCACACGCCCGCTCGCATCGACCGATAGCAGGCGTCAATTATCTGGTTGACGACGACACCGTCCTCGAAGGTCTCTGACGGCGCCGTGCCTGCCGCGAAATGGTCGCAGAAGTGCCGCATCTGCTGCGAAAAGCCGTACGCCCTTGTTTCCTCCGGAACGGGATACACCCAACCGGTCTCGGCGTCCGCTTTCTCCACGAGGTAACCCACCGGTTTCTCGATGAAGCCCCAAACCGGACCGACGGACGTGTCCGTGACGATACGGCCGGCTGAGCCAACCAACTCGTGGCGCAGCTGCATGCCGCCTTTCTCGATCCAGGACGATTCGATGGTGGCGAGCTGGCCGCCTGCGAATTTCAACAGCGCGATCGCCGTATCTTCTCCCATGGTCTTGTCACCATGGACCATGGTGGCGCCCCAAGCCATCACCTCAGTCACGAGATTATCCTTGCCGAAGAAATGGCGGGCGCTTTCGACGGTGTGACAGCCCATGTCGAGCAGTGCACCGCCGCCAGCGAGCTCAGCGTTCCAGAAATGCGGGGCATGCGGCCCCGAATGCGCCTCGCGGGCCCTCATGGTCAGCAGGTCGCCGATGCCGCCTGCCTTCACCATTTGATATGCCTTTTCGATGTTGGGCGAGAAAACGGCGCTCTCGGCATAGCCGTGCCAGACGCCGGCGCGCCGGACGATCTCAAGGATTTCCTGGGCTTCCCTTCCCGTGCGCGCCAGCGGCTTGGTGCAGATGACGGCTTTGGCGTGGCGAGCGGCGATCCTGACGGCTTCGAGATGGATCTCGTTGGGCAGCGCGGTGACCACAAGGTCGACCGCAGGATCGGCGCAAAGCGCCTCCATGTCTTTGTGGGCGGTGACCTTGGGACCCCATTTCGCGGCGAAGGCGGCGGCACGCTCGAAGCCGCGCGAAGAGCACGCCACGAGTTCGGCGTTGCGCGCGTCGAGCAGGGAGTCCACATAAGTCTCGGCAATGAAACCGGAGCCTAGAATTCCAACTCCAATCATCAACTCCTCCCCAGAAATTCCAATCCAGTAGCGCGGCGATCCGGCCGTGTTCGACCCGAAACGAGGTCGGCGCTGCAAAAAGACAACACAATACCACTTGTCACAAGATGTATCAGTAGGTATGGTCCGAGGCAACAGTGCAAAATCGTGAATCCACACGAAGCACCGTGTTGAGGGAGGAGCCCCAAAATGCGTTCGATACGGACAGCAATCCCGCTGGCGATGACGTTTGGCGTAATGTTTTCCGGCGGCGTCGGCATGGCCTATGCCGACCCTGTCACCATCACCTTGAACAGCTGGCGCACCGAGGACATCGCGGTCTGGCAGGACACCATCCTGCCTGCCTTCGAGGCCAAACATCCCGATATCAAGGTCGAGTTCGCGCCCATCAACACCAACGAATACAATGCCGCCATCCAGTCGCAGATCGAAGGCGGCGCCGGCGGCGACCTGATCACCTGCCGCCCCTTCGACGTGAATCGCGAATGGATCAAGCGCGGCTATTTCGAGCCGCTGGAAGGGCTTCCGGGTCTGGCGAATTTCGACAAGACCTCCAGGGCGGCCTGGACCGGCGCCGACGACAAAACCTATTGCTTGCCGGTCGCCGCGGTGCTCGCCGGTTTCTACTACAACGCCGACATCTTCAAGGAACTCGGCCTCAAGGTGCCGACCACCAGTGCCGAGTTCATCGATGTGCTGCAGGCGATCAAGAAGGACGGCCGCTACACGCCGTTGGCCTACGGTTCGGCGGAGTCCTGGCAACTGGCCTACAATGGGCTCTACAGCATCGGCCCGGCCTACTGGAAAGGCGAGGAGGGACGGCTTGGCCTGATCGATGGCAAGAAGAAGCTGACGGATCCTGAGTTCGTCGATGCCATCGCCGCTTTCGAGGCCTGGAAGCCGTTCCTGCCCGCCGGCCAGGAGAGCCTGAACTATGCCGACATGACGCAGTTGTTCACGCTCGGCAAGGCGGCGATCCTTCCCGATGGCTCATGGGACATCAACCAGGCAACCTCGACCGGCCTCAACATCGGCGTGTTCGGGCCGCCGGTGCCCAAGACTGGCGACCAGCGCTATCTGCAGGAAATGCCCGACATGGGCATCGGCATCAACGCCAAGAGCACGCACAAGGATGCAGCAAAAACCTTCCTCGACTGGGTCGCCGGACCGGAGTTCCAGGAACTGTACGTCAACGCGGCCCCGGGCTTCTTTGCCATGAGCAGCAAACCGGTCACCTACAAGAACAAGCTGGCGCAGGATTTCGCCGATCTCAAGAAGGGTGCTCAACTGACTCCGCGCTTGGCGCTGGACCGCCTGAGCGCCGGTACGCCGCCGCTGGACGACGAGACCTGGCGTCTCCTGCAGGTGATGTTCACCAAGTCCGACGTCACGCCGCAGCAGGTTGCGACCGAACTCCAGGCGGGTCTTGCCTCTTGGTACGGGCCGCAGAAGAAGTAATCCGGCAATGCTTCGCGCATGCCTTGCCAAGTGGCGGGGCATGCGCAAGCCTCCCGGCACGCCGAAGCCATCCACGCCGGCGTGAACATGAGGTTCCCAGTTGATATCTCCTGCTGCCGCCCACCGAAACCTGCTGCTGTTCGTGCTGCCGGCTCTGGCCGTCTATCTGGTCTTTGCAGTGCTGCCGCTGGCGACGTCGATCGTCATGAGCTTCTTCCAGACCAGCGGCGTCTCGGGTGACGTTTTTGTCGGCCTCGCCAATTACGAACGCCTGTTCACACACCCGACCATCAGTGCCCGTTTCTGGAATGCATTGCTCAACAACATGCAGTATTTCGCCATCCATTTGATTGTCGAAGTGCCGATGGGGCTGCTGCTGGCTGCGTTGCTCACATCGGGCAAGCTGGCGCGCTCGGAAGGCATCTACCGCACGCTGCTGTTCATCCCGGCGACACTGTCGGTGGTCATCGTCGGCTTCGTCTGGCGTCTGATCATCAACCCGCTCTGGGGTCTGGTCGGCTTTCCGTTGCTGGGAACGGAATCGACCGCGCTCACCACCATCTCGTTGATGTCGGTCTGGCAGTATTTCGGCATTCCCATGGTCTTCCTTTACAGCGCCCTGCTGGCGGTGCCCAACGAACTCGTCGAGGCCGCCAACATCGATGGCGCCGGCGGCTGGACGACCTTCTGGAAGATCAAGTTTCCGCTGATCGCACCACAATTCGGCCTGATCGCCATCCTCACATACATCTGGACGTTCAATGGTTTCGACCTGGTGTTCGCGCTTAACGGTTCGGCGCCCGGCCCGAACTACAGCACCGATATTCTCGGTACCTATTTCTACCGGACCTTCTTCGGTTCGAGCGGACAGCTTGCCGATCTTGATCTGGGTGCCGCGGTCGCGACGATCATTTTCCTCACGGTGTTGTTGGTGACCGCGGCCTATTTCCGGCTGATCCAGCGTCGCCTGAAATCCTATTCGGTCTAGGAGCCGGGATGAGCACCCCTGGCCGTACATCCGATCTCACAATACCGGCCGCCCGCCGCCAGCACCGCGAGCCGTGGACGATGGAGCACGTGATCGTGCATGCGCTGCTGATCGTCTTCGTGCTGCTTGCTATCGGGCCGGTACTGATCGTCATCGTCAACTCGCTGAAGACGACGCCGGCGATCTTCGGCGGGCCGTTCGACCTGCCCACGGCCAAGACCTTCAGCCTCGAAGGCTATAAGCGGGTCCTTACGCGGGGCAATTTCATCGTCAACTACCGCAATAGCCTGGTCGTCACGGTGACAACGATCGGGCTGACGGTGGTGCTGTCGACGCTCGCTGCCTTTGCCCTGGTCGAGTACCGCATTCGGCTGGCATCGCTGCTCGGCGGCCTGTTCGTGCTCGGCATCATGCTGCCGATCCGGCTCGGCACCATCCCGCTGATCCAGATGATGCTCGCCTGGAAGCTGATAGACACGCTCGCCGCGCTCATCCTCGTCTACACCGCCATGAGCATCCCCATCGCGGTGACGCTGATGGTCACCTATTTCCGCACCGTGCCCACCGATCTCAAGGAAGCGGCTCGCATGGATGGCGCGAGTGAGTTGCGCACCTTCTGGATCGTGGTGCCCCTTGTCAGGCCGGGCCTCGCGGCTGTTGCCGCGCTGACCATGCTGCCGGTCTGGAACGACCTCTGGTTCCCATTGATCCTGGCGCCAAGCCGGCAGAACCAGACGGTGACGCTCGGCGTGCAGCAGTTCGTTGGCCAGTTCATGAACGACTATCCAGCACTGCTCGCCGCGCTCACGCTGGGTGCGGTGCCGCTGGTTCTGCTGTTCACTCTGTTCTCGCGGCAATTCATCAGCGGCCTCAGCAAGGGCTACAGCAAATAATTTCCCACGCACCAGCAATTTCGAACTGATGGAACACCAAGATGCAGATAGGCAATTACATCCGACGGCAGCCTTCGACCCTAACCGATCTACCCGCCGCGATCGGTGCGGATCTCGCCAACTTCGACAGCCTGCGCCAGAGGCCAGCGCGGATTGTGCTACTCGGCACTGGCTCCTCCATGAATGCACTGCTGGCCGGCGCCGAGGCGCTGGAGGAGGGCACAGGCGCTTCGGTAATCGCCAAGGAGCCGGAGGCTTTCTTGCGTCTGCCGCCAAAGGCATCGGACCAGCGCACGCTGGTTCTGGCCGCCTCACAATCCGGCATGAGCATCACCACGATCGAGGCGGTGCGCCTGTCGGTGGAGCGCGGCTTCCCGACGCTCGTCATCACCGGCGAAGCCGACAGCCTCATCACCCGGGCGGGTGCCGAGGTCATCGTCATGCCGATCGGTCCGGAAACGGTCGGGCCCAAGACCATGGGTTACACCGCAACCGTCATTTCGGTGCTGGCGGTCGCCGCAAAGCTTGCCAACAAGACGGTCGATCTGTCGGAGCTGCTCGCGCAGCTGGAGCAGACGGCCGAAACCGGTCTTGCGGCCGCTAAGGATCTGGTCGCCCGGTTTGGTGTACCCGACTACATCCTGGTCGCCGGACAGGCGACACATCTCGGCACCGCGCTCGAGGCATCGCTCAAGATCGCCGAGATCAGTGGCGTACCGACCGCGGCCTTCGACACCGAGGAGGCTTTGCACGGGCATGTCTACGGCACAACCGACAAGAGCCTGGTGATCGCCATCGCGCAGACCGAGACCGAGGCGAAGGTCGCCGCCAATCTGGGCGAAGCCCTGGCCGAACTCGGGCCGCGCGCTGTCGTCCTCAACCTTTCCGGCCATCCGACCCGCTTCGACCTGGACGTCAGTTGGCCGCTCGCGCCGGAACAGCAATGGCTCGCCGGCTGCTGGGCGCCCATCCCGCTGCAATGGTATGGCTGCGAGCTGGCGATCGCGCGCGGTATCGATCCGGACAAGATGATCTACCCCAACCTGGGAAAGCGGCTCAACGTGCGCATCCGCAAGGAGGCCTGATGGTAACCGCGATCGGAATCGATATCGGCGGCAGTCTGGTCAAGCTCGGCGTGGTCGACGGTTCGGGCAAGGTCCTGGCGCGCGACACAGTCCCTGTGCATCGCGACATCGAATTCGCCGATTTCGTTCATCTGGTTACCGAGGCGACCGAAAAGCTGAGCAAGGCGCATCCCGGCATCGCCGCGATCGGCATCGGCGTTCCAGGCACGCCAAATCCCGAGACCGGCATGCTCAACGGGCGCTGTCCCGCGATCCCGGCGCTGCTCAAGGGGTCGCTGTCGAAACTGTTCGCCATTCGCTTCGGCGTGCCAGCCGTCGTCCGCAACGATGCCGTCAGCGCCACCCATGGCGAAATGCGCCACGGCGCCGGACGTCCGTTCTCACGCTTTGCGTTTCTCACGCTCGGCACCGGAATCGGTGGCGCCATGGTCATCGAGCGCAAGGTCATCGACGGCCCGGATGGGCTGCCGCCGCAGTTCGGCTGCATCTCGCTCGACCCGGCCCGCACCGATATCGCCGATCCGGTGCCGGGCATGGTCGAGAATCTAGCCAGCGCCCGCGCCCTGGTCAACCGCTACCGCCAACTGGAGCCGGACACCGACGCAAGGAACGCCAAGACCGTCGTCGACCTCGCCAAGGATGGCGATGCGGTCGCGCTGCAGGTGGTCGACGAGGTGGCACGCTGGCTCGGCCAGATGATCGGCATCATGTCGAACATGCTCAACATCGAGGCGGCGATCATCGGCGGCGGCCTGTCGCTGGCCGGTCCCTTCTTCACCGACCGCATCGCACTGAACGTCAGGGATTTCGTGCTGCTCAAGCCCGGACGCCCGCCGGTGATCGTGGCTGCCGAGCACGGCAATGATGCCGGCGTGATCGGAACCGCGGCACTGGCGCTCGACATGTTCGCGCCCACGGCAAAGGAATAGCGCCATGTCCGACGTCGAACTACGCAAGATTTCCAAGAGCTTCCAGAATCTGAAGGTCGTGCACGATATCGATCTCGACATCGACAAGGGCGAATTCGTCGTTCTCGTCGGACCGTCCGGATGCGGCAAGTCGACGACATTACGCATGGTGGCTGGACTGGAGAGGCCAAGCGGCGGCGAGATCCATATTGGCGGCAAGCTGGTCAACAACGTCCAGGCCAGGGATCGCGATATCGCGATGGTGTTCCAGAGCTATGCGCTCTATCCTCAGATGACGGTGGCGCAGAACATGGCTTTCGGCCTGCGCATCCGCAAGGTGCCGGAAGCGGAGGTGACACAGCGCATCGCCCGCGTCGCCGACATCCTCGACCTCAGCGAACTCCTGCAGCGCAAACCGCACCAATTATCCGGAGGTCAGCGCCAGCGTGTCGCCATGGGCCGCGCCATGGTGCGGCAGCCGAAAGTTTTCCTGTTCGACGAGCCGCTCTCCAATCTCGATGCCAAGCTCCGGGTCAAGATGCGCGCCGAGATCAAGAAGCTGCACCAGATGGTCGCCACCACCACCGTCTATGTCACGCACGACCAGGTCGAGGCGATGACGCTGGCCGACCGTGTCGTGGTGATGAACAAGGGCCGCATTGAACAGATCGGGCCGCCCAATGAGCTCTACCACGAGCCGGCCAGCCGCTTTGTCGCCGGCTTCATCGGCAGCCCCGGCATGAACTTCTTCAAATGCCGGCTGGAGGCGCGCGGCGACGGGCTGGCGGTGGTGCTGGGCGACGACACCGCGCTCGCCGTGCCGGCTTCCCGCACCGCGCGCTATGCTGGCCATGTCGGGCGCGAGCTCGAATTCGGCCTGAGGCCCGAGCACATCACCGAGCATCGCGAGCGGCCTGACACCGTCGGCATCAAGGTGCCGGTCGATGTCGTCGAGCCGATGGGTATGGAGACGCTGCTGCATGTTCTGATCGCCGGCGCCGAGGCGACGGCGCGCATCGACCCGGCGGCGACGCCGAAACCGGGCGAGATGGCGACGCTGTCGCTCGGCATGGGCCACATGCACCTTCTCGATCCCGAAAGTGGCAAGGTGCTCTGAAGCTCCGCACAGACGACAACGGCTCCGCCACACTTTCACGTGTCAAAACCCAAAAACAATATATTATCCGTTGACAAATATAATTTTGGAGCGAATTTTTAGATGCGGCGCCAGACGACCGTGATGACCTTCGACGAGAGGGCCATCTCCATGCAGTCCCAGGAATGTGCCGGTCATGATCGACATCCAGAGCGTGTCAAAATCCTTCGTGACCAGGGACGCCGATCCGGTCCGCGCGCTGAATGAAGTCAGCCTGGAGATCTACGACAACGAGTTCTTCACGCTGCTCGGCCCGTCGGGCTGCGGCAAGACAACCTTGTTGCGCCTGATCGCCGGCTTCGAAGCGCCGAGTTCAGGCGCCATCCGCATCGCTGGCAGCGACGTCGCCGCGCTGCCGCCGCAGAAGCGACCGGTCAACACGGTGTTCCAGAGCTACGCGCTGTTCCCGCATATGAGCGTGGCCGAGAATGTCGCGTTCGGGCTGGAAATGCAGAACGCGCCGAAATCGCTGATCGATGACCGCGTCAGAGAAGCGCTTGAAATGGTGCGGCTGGAAGGCTTCGCCGCGCGGCGCCCGGCGCAATTGTCGGGCGGCCAGCAGCAGCGCGTCGCGGTGGCGCGCGCGCTGGCGCCGAAGCCCAGCGTGCTTCTGCTCGACGAGCCGCTTTCGGCGCTCGACCTCAAGCTGCGCAAGAGCATGCAGAGCGAATTGAAGCGGCTGCAGCGCGAAACCGGCATCACCTTCGTGCTGGTCACCCATGACCAGGAGGAGGCGCTGGCCATGTCAGACCGCATCGCCGTGATGTGCGGCGGCGACGTGCTGCAGATCGGTACGCCCAAGGATATCTACGACAACCCGCAGGACCGCTTCGTCGCCGACTTCATCGGCGAGTCCAACCTTTTGCCGGGTGCCGCCCTTGGCCGCGATCCGGCAAAGACGATCGTCGTGCGGCCTGAACACATCGTCGTCTCGCCGGCCTTGGATGGCGTCCGGGGACATGCCAGGGGCGCGGTCTCGGCCATCACCTTCCTTGGCTCCGACACGCTCTACGAGATCGTGCTGGAGGAGGGAGCAAAGCTGCATTCGCGCACGCGCGGCGGTGCGTCGCTGTCGACAGGCGATAGCGTCGTCGTCGACTGGGCGCGCCATGTCGAACGCGAACTGGCGAACTGAGATGGGTCCGAACCGCACCTATCTTTTGATTGCGCCGGCCATGCTGGTCATCGGCATCTTCATGGTCCTGCCGCTGTTCCTGGCGGTCGGTTATTCCTTCATGACCGCCAACCCCTATGGCGGCGTAACCCAGCCGCCAACTTTTGACGCCTATCTGCAATTCCTCTACCAGCGCGATTTCGACGACAGCCTGGTGTTCTCGCCGAGCTATGCGCTGATCATCCTGCGCTCGGTCTATCTCGCTGTCGCCACCACCTTGATCTGCCTCGTGCTCGGCCTGCCGGTCGCATGGTATATCGTCTGCCAGACGCCAGAGCGGCGTCGGGTGCTTCTGTTCGCCGTCACGCTGCCGTTCTGGATCAACACGCTGATCCGCACCTATTGCTGGATCCTGATCCTGCGCGACGAGGGTCTGGCCAACGGCGCGCTGCGCCATGCCGGTATCATCTCCGATCCGTTGCCGCTGCTCTACAATGACGGGTCGATCCTGCTCGGTCTCGTCTACACCTTCCTGCCTTTCATGGTGCTGCCGATCTATTCGACGCTGGAGCGCCTCGACCCCAGGCTGATCGAGGCCGCTTACGATCTCTACGCCAGCCGCACCGCCGTCTTCCGCCGCATCGTCTGGCCGCTGGCGAGGCCCGGCGCCTTGGCCGGCGCGACGCTAGTCTTCGCGCCGGCGCTGGGCTCATTCCTGGCGCCGGACCTGCTCGGCGGCGGCAAGAAGCTGCTGATCGGCAGCCTGATCCAGATGCAGTTCACCTCGTCGCGCAACTGGCCTTTTGGTGCAGCGCTTTCAACCGTGGTTACTGTCGTCGTGCTGACCGTCTTTGTCATCCGCTCGCGCAAAGCCGGGGAGCAACGGCGATGAATGGCGCAAAACCGTTCGACTGGCGGCACACGCCGGGCCTGTCGGTCTACACCGCTCTGATATTCGTGTTCTTCTACGCGCCGCTGCTGATCCTGGTGATCTACGCCTTCAATTCGAGCCGGCTGGTCACCGTGTGGTCCGGCTTCAGTTTCAAATGGTTCATCGCGGTCGCCAACAATGGCGCGATCCGCGACGCCGCCTTTAACAGCCTCATCATCGCTATCGTTGCCACCATCGCCTCGACGGCCATCGCTACGGCCGGTGCTCTGGCGCTCGAACGCGGCCGGCTGCGTTTCGGGCGCGGCGCGGCAACCGCCCTGATCGCCATGCCGCTGGTGGTGCCGGAGATCGTGGTGGCGATCACCACATTGATCTTCTTTTCCGGGCTCGGCATGCATCACGGGCTGATCAACCTGATGATCGCCCATACCGTCTTTTGCATCCCGTTCGCGTTGCTGCCGATCCAGGCGCGGCTGCGCGACATGGGCGGCACGCTGGAGGAGGCGGGACGCGACCTCTATGCCGACGAGTGGCGGCTGTTTCGCCGGATCACGCTGCCCTTGGTGACCCCGGCGATTCTGGCAGGCGCCATCATGGCTTTCGTCGTCTCGCTCGATGATTTCCTGATCTCGATGATGGTGTCGAGCGCCGGCTCGACCACTCTGCCGGTCTACATCTACGGCATGATGCGGCTTGGCGTGACGCCCGAGGTCAACGCCATCTCCACCATCCTTCTTACCGTTTCCATCATCTTCGTCGCGGCGGCCCTGCTCGTCGGACGGCGCAACCGATTTGCCTGACCATGATCCTGAAAAGTGGGAACCGGTTTTCGGAGGAGATCATGGTCAAACAGGAAGTCACAACAAAGAAACCGGTCAGAGGAGAACGACCGTGACCAAATGGAAGGAAGGACTTTCGAAAACAGCCTTGGCCGCCGCCATGCTGGGGGCGATCACCACCACCGCACTCGCCGATGCCGGTGAACTGCATATCTACAACTGGACCGACTATACCTCGGACGAAATGATCAAGAAGTTCGAGGCAGAGACCGGGATCAAGGTCACCATCGACACCTACGATTCCAACGAGACCGCACTCGCCAAGCTGAGTTCGGGTGCTGCCGGCTATGACGTGATGATCATCAGCAACGACTTCGTGCCGATCTTCGTCAAGCAGAAGCTGTTCCAAGAAGTCGATGCGGGCGCGATGCCGAATTTTAAAAACGTCGATCCGAAATGGCAGCACCGTCCTTGGGATCCCGATGCTAAATACACCGTGCCATGGGTGTGGGGTACCACCTCCTATTCGGTCGACACATCAGTCTACAAAGGCCCGACCGACAGCCTGAAACCGCTGTTCGATCCGCCGGCGGAACTCAAGGGCAAGGTCGGCATGTTCGGCTCGCCGACCGAAGTGATGTCGCTGGCGCTGGTCTATCTCGGCAAGGACCAGTGCAACAGCAATCCAGCCGACCTCAAGGAACTTGACGCCTTGCTCGAGGCGCAGAAGCCCTTTGTGAAGGTCTACAATTCCGATGGTATCGTCGAGCGCCAGGTTGCCGGCGAGACGGTCATGCACGAGCAATGGTCGGGCAAGGCGCTGGCGACGCGACAGCAGAAATCGACGGTCAAATACGTCTATCCCAAGGAAGGCGTTGTCGGCTGGATGGATAATGTCGCCGTGCCGACCAGCGCGCCCAATGTCGAGAACGCCAAGAAGTTCCTCAATTTTCTGATGGATCCGCAAAACATGGCGCTGCAGCAGAAATATACCGGCTACCAGAGCGCGATCGCTGGATCGAACAAGCTCCTGGCGCCCGATGTCGGCGGCTCGCCCGAATTCAATCCGCCGGCCGATCTCAAGATCACCTTCGCGCCGTCATGCGACGAGAAGGCGATCCGCGCCTATGACCGCATCTGGACCAATCTGCGACAGTAGGCGGCGATGCAAAACGCCGTCCAGTTGCACGGACGGCGTTTTGTACTTCCGGAGAAAGTTGGATGAAACGCTACGCCCGCACCGTCGTCTTGCGTGCCGGAAGGTCGGAGGTCTCCGCCGCAAGCAGGATGTCGGTGGTGACAGCCAGATGCGCCGCCAGCAGTTCGGCTGCCTTTTCTGCATCGCGGTCGAGCACGGCAGCGGCGAGGTCCTGATGTTCCTTGCCGATGTTGCGGGCTCTTGGCGCCAGCGAGACCGAACGGCGGCGGTAGCGCTCGCTCTGGTCGTAAAGCTGGTCGCGCAGGCGCAGCAGCCAATGGCTATCGCAGCCGGCGACAAGCGCCTTGTGGAAGGCTGCGTGCGCGGTCGCCCATTCGTCGCTCGAATGCACGGGATCGTCGGGCGTGTGCTCGGGGGTGCGCGACAGCCTGTGGAGAGCGGCCACCAGTTGCGATTCCCAGACGACGTCGCCAACCTCGATGGCGCGGCGGATGCACAAAGTCTCGATCTGGATGCGCGTCTTGGTAAGATCGAGCAGGTCCTCGGCCGAGATCGGAGCGGCACGAAAGCCACGCTGCGGTTCGGCCACGACGAGGCCCTCGGAGGTCAGCCGCGACAGCGCCTCGCGTATAGCGCCAAGGCTGACGGACAGCCTGTCGCAGAGCTCCTGGACCTTGAGCCGGCTGCCCGGTTCGATCCGGCACGACAAGAGATCGGCGCGCAAATCTTCATACGCGCCCTGGGTGAGATTGATCGAGCCTTCCCTAGCCATCCGTTTGCCTGCGGGCGAATCCGTCCATCGAGGAGCCTTGATACATTATCTCTGGCAGAAGTCAGAATGCAAAATAATATATTCTATGTTGACAGATATATAATTTCTCAACAAAGTCCAGTCTTCAGAAGCGAGGAAAAGACCAGTGCGATTTGCAGCCTATAAATCGCCGCGGGGACCTGGGCTGGCGATCGCCTTGCCGGCAGGCGAGTTCCGCGGCATCGACGCAAGCGACGCGATGTTTCCAGGATGGCTTGACGGATTGATCGCTGATGGCGTGCAGGCGTTGCATGCCGCTGGCGGGCGGCTGGCCTGCGGGCGCCGGATCGATCCGGAATCGGTAGAATGGCTGCCGCCGATCTCAAGGCCCGGCAAGATCATCTGTGTCGGCCTGAACTATGTCGATCATTCGATCGAGAGCGGCTTCGTGCCGCCGACCTATCCCACCTTGTTCGCCCGCTTCTCGACGAGCCTGATCGGGCATGGTGCTGCCATCCGCCGTCCGGAAGCGTCGATCCAGCTCGACTATGAGGGCGAGATGGTGGCCGTCATCGGCAAGGCCGGCCGCCACATCGCGCCATCCCAGGCGTTGAGCCACGTCGCCGGCTATTCCATCTTCAACGATGCCTCCATCCGCGACTTCCAGACCAAGGCGCCGCAATGGACCGTCGGCAAGAATTTCGACGGCACCGGCTGTTTCGGTCCGATCTTCGTGACATCAGACGAGTTGCCGCCGGGCGGCAAGGGCCTGCGCATCCAGACGCGTCTCAACGGTGAGGTCGTCCAGAACGCCTCGACCGACGACATGATCTTCGACGTCGTCTCGCTGATCTCGATCATCAGCGAAGCCATCACGCTGGAGCCGGGCGACATTCTCGTCACCGGCACGCCATCGGGCGTCGGCGTGGCGCGCAAGCCGCAGTTGTTCATGAAGCATGGCGATGTCTGCGAGGTCGAACTCGAAGGCGTCGGCATCCTCTCCAATTTCGTGGCCGACGACGTTGCCGCCCGGCAAGCCGTCAACCAATAACCCCGCCAAACCCGAAAGGACGATGTCATGACAAGAGTGATGTTTAGAAATGCCATGATCTGGGACGGCACGGGCGCCGACGCCTATCCGGCCGATCTGCTGGTCGACAATGGCCGCATCGTCACCATTGCGCGCACGCCAGATCAATTGTCCGGCGACGGTGCGACGACGGTTGAATGCCGCGGTATGACGCTGATGCCTGGCCTCGTCGAAGGCCATGCCCATATCTCCTTTGGCGGCGCGATCAAGGATTCCGACCTCGGCCTGATCCCGCCCGAGGAGCATCTTCTGCTCACCATGCGCAATGCCAAGACCTTGCTCGACCATGGTTTCACCAGTGCCTATAGTGCGGCAACCTCGAAGCTCAGGCTCGACATCGTCATCCGCAATGAGATCAATGCCGGCCGCTTGCCGGGTCCGCGCATGCGCGCCGGCAGTCCGGAGATTACGGTCACCGGCGGCCTCGGCGACGAGCGCCAGCAGCATATGTACCACGAGAGCTTCGGCATGATCGCCGATGGCGTCGAGGAGATCACCAAGGCGGTGCGGCTCTGCTGCCGCGAAGGCGCCGACAACATCAAGATCAATATCTCCGGCGATGATCTGAGCCCGGCGGCGCATGGCGGCCTCACCGTCATGAGCGAGGCCGAAGTGAGGACGGCGGTGCAGGTGGCGCGTGACTTCGGCAAGAAGATCAACTGCCATGCCCGCGCCGCCGGCTCGGTCAAGCGCGCGGTGAAGTGTGGCGTCGACGTCATCTACCACTGCGAATCCGCCGACGAGGAGGCGCTGGACGCGCTGGAATCGGCCAAGGACCGCATCTTCGTCGGCCCGGCCATCGGCATCATCTATGGCACGCTCTATGAGGGCGAGCCCTTCGGCTTCACGCATGAGATGGCGGTGAAGTTCGGCATGCAGCGCATCCTGGACGACAGCCGCAAGGTCTACACGGAACTCCGCAAGCGCGGCGTGCGCGCGTTGATCGGTGGCGACTACGGCTTCGCGCAGACGCCGCAAGGCACCAATGCGCGCGACCTCAAGCATTTCGTCGACCTGCTCGGCTATTCGCCCAGCGAAGCCTTGCAATGCGGCACGCGACTCGGCGGCCAGGTGATGGGCCTTGGCGATGAGCTTGGCATGGTCAAGGAAGGCTTCATCGCCGATCTGCTGCTAGTCAATGGCGACCCGCTGAAGGATCTCGACATGATGGTGCATGAGAAGAACCTCATCGTCATCATGAAGGACGGCGAGCTCTACAAGGACCAGTCCGCCTCCGTCGCCGCGCAGCGGCAGGCAGCTTGAGATCATGCAGCCCCAGGTTCCGATCGATGTCGATGAGACAAGCGGCATCTGGCGGACCGACGAGCTGCCCATGGTCTATCTGCCCAGGCACTTTCTGGTGAACAATCATCTCGCGGTTGAGGAAGCCCTAGGCCGCGAGACCTACCGCGCCATCCTGCGTCAGGCGACGGCAAAGTCCGCCATCGAATGGTGCGAGGCGCAAGTCCGTGGCAAGGGTCTCCATCGCGAGGCGACATTCCGCCACTATTCCAGCGCCTGTCGCAGCGCGGCTGGGGCCAGTTCTCGATCGATATGTTGGACGTTGCCGGCAGTCGCGGAAGCATCAGCCTCAGGAATTCGATCTTTGCCCTCGAGGCCGGGCAGCGACCCGGCCAGCGCGTCTGCTACATGTTCGAGGGCTTTGTCACCGGCGCGCTTTCGTTTCTGCTTCGTCACTCGGCGGCGAAGTCGGGCAAGATCGAAGCGGAGGAGATACACTGCGCCTGCGAAGGCCAGCACGATCATTGCCGGTTCGACTTCTCGTTAACGCCATAAAATCGCATCACGAAGTGTATCTTCCGTGTTCTCGACTTCGCCCTTCAAGATTTCAGGATCCTGCT
The DNA here is from genome assembly GCF_006441575.1 of Mesorhizobium sp. B2-4-12. Classification (NCBI taxonomy): domain Bacteria; kingdom Pseudomonadati; phylum Pseudomonadota; class Alphaproteobacteria; order Hyphomicrobiales; family Phyllobacteriaceae; genus Mesorhizobium; species Mesorhizobium sp. B2-4-12. The sequence goes on along the minus strand of NZ_VFVC01000056.1, from coordinate 12,744 downwards.
TGGTCAGAAAAGACGCGAACCTTGCACTCCAACCGGGATCGAGCGTTGCCAGCCTTCGCGGATCCAGACTGGCCCGCGCGAGGGGAAGCTTCAAGACAAGCGAACAATCGCGGTGGCGCTTGTGATCGTACGGCAGCGGCCGGCGAGAAAAACACCTGACCCAGCCGGTCTTGGCGTCAGCCTTTTCGAAATGCCATGGTCTCGGACGGCACCGGCGCTGATGCTTTGTGGTGCGTGCGGAGCGGGAATGTCCTCAAACGGCAAGGACAAATCGAGGCGCCTTCGCATCCGCCGCTCGGCGGCGACCGAGAGCGGGGCATGAGGACATTAGCTTAATGCCGCGCCCATCCGCTTGGAAATCGAAACGATCCATGCGCGCAGTTCCGGACCGAAGGGCTTTTGCAAGGCTGCACGGTCCCAGGCAAGGAAATAGGCCTGAGACAATTTTAGCCGCTGATCGAAAGGGACAATGAGCCGGCCGGACGCGATATCCTCGGCGGCCATCGAAAGTTGCGCCAGCACTATGCCCCTTCCGTTCGTCGCGGCATCGATCGCGGCGCTCGACAAGGAGAAGGCGACCTCGCCCGAAACCTTTCGGTACGATGCCCCGATGCTTGCGGCCCATTCCGCCCAACTTGGCGGTGAGCGGTGGTCGCGAGCCCACTCTATGCTGAGAAGCGGCAGATCGAGAATGTCGGCGGGTTTGCGCACAGGATGCTTTGCGAGCAGCGCTGGCGAGCATGCCGGCACCACCCAATCCGTGAACAGTTCGGTGTAGTGGTTGAAATCACGATACTTGTCACCGTAGGAAATACGGAAGTCGAACTCTTCTGTGTCCAATCGGGGCTCTGTCTCGGCGCCAACCAGGCGCACCGTCGCGCCGGCATGGCTGGCCTGCCAATCCAGCAGTTGCGGGCCGATCCATTTGCTGGCCAGTGATGGCAGGCAGGAGATGGTCAAAGTGTCCGCGGAGCGGGCCCGTTCGATGACATCCTGAGCCTCGCGAATCTGTTCGAATCCGACGGAAACCGCTGCGTGATAGACACGGCCCAACGCCGTGAGGGCCACGCTCCTGCCGCGCCGTTCCAACAGCCTCGCCTCCAGGGCATCTTCGGCCTTGCGTATCTGTTGGCTGACCGCGCCGACCGACACTCCAAGCTCGTTTGCCGCGGCAGTCACGCTGCCGCACCTGCCGAAAGCCTCGAAGGCCTGTATCGCACGCAACGGGGGCGTCTTGTTCACCTGGGCAACGATCCTGGGGTCAGCTTGATTTAGTTTTTCTAAAATAGAACGCAGATGCAAGCCCTATGTCGCCCCAGGCTCGCACGATATTCGTTTTCGTGTTCACAAGCTGGGGAGGACGCCATGTTTCTTCGAAACTGCTGGTACGTTGCCGCATGGGATCATGAGGTCGCCGACCGGCTGGTGCCAACCCGAATCCTCGGCGAGGACATTGTCCTCTACCGACGGACCGATGGGCAGGTGGCGGCGCTCGAAGACGCATGTCCGCATCGCAAGCTGCCTTTGTCCATGGGCCGCATCAAGGGCGACACGGTCGAATGCGGCTATCACGGCCTGACCTTCGACAGCACGGGAACCTGCACGCGTGTGCCGGGCGCGGAAAAGATACCGCATGTCGCGTGCGTCCGCTCCTATCCGATCGCCGAACGCTACGGACTGCTCTGGATATGGATGGGCGAGGCGGCCAAGGCCGATCCCGCCTTGATTTTCGAGGTCGACCACTGGGGCGATCCGGCATGGGGCGTCAACCGCGGCGAGTCGATGTCGCTGGATTGCAATTATCTCTACATGACCGATAATTTGCTCGATCCCTCGCATGTGTCATGGGTCCACCAATCTTCCTTCGGCGGCGTCCAGGCCATGGAGGATGCGCCGCTCGAAACGACGGTCGGCGCGGACGGTGTGACCGTGTGGCGCTGGGTGGTCGATGCCGAGCCGGCGCCCTTCTATGCGCCCTTTCTCAAATTCAGCGGCAAATGCGACCGCAAGCAGCACTATGAGGTGCGTTACCCCTCAAACGCGATCATCAAGGCGATCTTCGTGCCGGCCCGCACTGGCGGCGAGGGCAAGCCGCTGCACGAGGATGTGTTCCTCATGGACAGCTACAACTTCATGACGCCGGTCGATGAGAACCAGACGAAATACTACTGGTTCCAGATGCGCAATTTCGCGCCCGACGACCTGGAGGTTTCGCGCCAGTTCGCCACATCCGTGCGTGGCGCCTTCGACGAGGATCGCGTCGTGCTCAATGCCGTGCACAAGGGCATGGCGAACAAGCACACACCCAATCTCGATCTGAAGATCGACGTCGGGCCGCTGCGCTTCCGCCGCAATCTGGCCAAGCTGATCGCCAGCGAGAGCCAGGAATTGGCGGCCGCCGAATGAACGCATTCACCGCCCGCGACACTATCGCAAGCAGCGGGTTTCGCGACCTGAAGGTGGTCGCGAAGGTGAAGGAGAGCGCCGTCATCACGTCGTTTCATTTCGAGCCGGTCAATCCACGCGACTGGCGCGCTTTCGAGCCAGGCCAGTTCCTGGTGTTTCGCATTCCGGTGCCTGGGAATGCCGCCGGCGAAAGGCAATACGTGCTGCGCAACTACAGCGTCTCCTGTTCGCCGGCCAGCAAGGGCCGCTACCGGATCAGCGTCAAACGCGAGGTCGCACCCGCCCCGGGGCTTCGCGACGGGACAGGCTCGTGCTTCCTGCATGACCGGATCGATGTCGGCGATGTGCTTCAAGCTGAAGGGCCGCGCGGCGATTTCGTGCTCGACAGGACCAGCACCCGCCCGGTGGTGCTGCTCAGCGGCGGCGTCGGGCTGACGCCGATGGTCTCGATGCTGCATGCGCTGGCCTTGACGCCGGGCCGCCATGCCACCTTCATTCATGCCTGCGAGAATGGCGAGGTGCATGCGTTGCGCGACGAGGTGGCGGGCCTTGTCGCCACCCGGCCCGGGCTGATCGCCCATTACTGCTACCGATCGCCGTCCGAGCGCGACAGGGCCGAGCGGCGCTTCCACACCGAGGGCATGATTTCGCGAGACGTGCTGCAGCGCCTGCTGCCGATCGATGACTATGATTTCTATCTTTGCGGGCCACCGCCGTTCATGCAGGCGATCTACGGCCTGTTGCGCGGGCTTGGCGTGCCGAAGCATCGTATCGCTTACGAATTCTTTGGCCCGGCGACGGTGCTCGAGCCGGACGCGGTGCGAGTCCTCCCGGGTCCCGTGCAGCCGGCAAGTATCGAAGCGGATGGCGAGGCGATAACAGTGGAGTTCCGAAAGTCGGGCCTCCGGGCTGTCTGGGATGGCTCGGCGGCATCGCTGCTCGACTTCGCCGAGGATCAAGGCCTGACACCGGAATTCAGCTGCCGGACCGGCATATGCGGCACTTGCAAGTCGCGGCTGGTCTCGGGCGAGGTCGCCTATTTCGAAGAACCGCTGGACGAACTTAGGGCAGGCGAAGTGCTGCTGTGCTGCTCGAAGCCGCGCGGATCAGTCGTCCTGGATATTTGACAAGATCGTCGTGCCGCGCGTGGCCGGGGGAAACGGAAGTCGGATTTGGAACAGTCGGTCAAACCAGCGTCAAGCCTGCCACTCAATCCGCATGTCGCGGCATTGCCGTCCTACAATGCCGGCATGAACATCGCGATGGCGCGGGCTCTGAGCGGGCGCCACGACATCGCCCGGCTTGCCAGCAACGAAAACCCCGACGGTTGTTCTCCCGCCGTCACCGCCGCGCTGGCCTCCTCGTCGTTTGAGCCATGGCGTTATGCCGATCCGGCCTGCACGGCGTTGCGGGCGGCACTTGGCGATAGACTGACGGTCGACCCCAACCTGATTGTCGTCGGCAATGGCTCCGAGGAGATGATCGCCGCCATCTCGCGTGCCGTCCTGGTGCCGGGCGCCTCGGTGGTGACGACGGTGCCGAGCTTCGGCTTGCATGAGATAGAGCCGCTGGCGGCCGGTGCTGATGTCGTCAAGATCGCCATGACGCCGGAGATGAGCTTCGACCTTGCCGCGCTCGAAACGGCGATCGCCGCCGGGCCGCGAGTGGTCTTCATATCCTCGCCCTGGAACCCGGTCGGCCCCGGTCTCGACCGCTCCAGCTTGCGACGGCTGATCGGCGCCGTTCGGCCCGGCACGCTTCTCGTCCTCGACGAGGCGTATTTCGAGTTTGCCGATCCCGGCGCGCCGGACGGCATCGAGGTTCTGCGCGACAGTTCTATCGACCATGTCGTGCTGCGGACGTTTTCGAAGGCTTATGGCCTGGCGGGACTGCGCGTGGGTTATGCCGTCTGTTCCAGCCTTGAACTGGCGAGAGTGATTGCCGCCGCGAAGACGCCGTTCAACGTCAACGCCGCGGCGCAGACCGCCGCTGTCGCTGCCCTTGCCGACGAAGGTTGGATGAAGGCGTCGGTGGGTCGCATCAGAGCCGAGCGTGCCCGCACAGCCGCCGCGCTTGCCGGCCTTGGCTTCCAGGTTGCGCGGTCGCAAACGAACTTCCTGTTCTTCGACGGCAAGGTCGACAGTTCGAGCCTTGCCGCTGGTCTCCTCAAGCAGGCGATTATCGTCAAGGCGTGGCGTGAGGCCGGCTATGAGCGCTTTTTGCGCGTCACCATCGGCTCCCCGGCGGAAAACGACCGGCTGATCACGGCGCTCCAGGGATTGGTGGCACAATGACCGGCCTCGCTTCTCCAGGGCAAACGGGCTGGATCGGCCAGGCGGTGCCATTGCCTGTTGTCGACAGCATCCGCAGTGTCGTCGGCGCCTCGAACGTGCGGACCGGCGACGATGCCAGGGCGATCGACCTTGGGTCGAACGGTATGGATTGCGGCGCCGGCATTGTCGTCACGCCTTCGTCGACGGAGGAGGTCGCGGCGGTGGTGCGCATCTGCCGCCGCAACGAGGTTCCCATCGTGCCGCAAGGCGGGCGGACCGGCCTGGTCGGCGGCAGCATTTCGCGGCCGGGCGAGATCGTCCTGTCGACGGCGCGCTTGAGCCACATCGATCGGCTCGATCCGATCGAGCGCGTGGCGGTGGTCGGCGCCGGCGTCACTCTGGAAGCCCTGCAGCAGGCCGCGCTCGAACACCGGCTGGAACCGGGCATAGACCTTGCAGCGCGCGGCTCGGCGACGATCGGCGGCATGGTGTCCACCAATGCCGGTGGGGTGATGGCCTTTCGCAACGGCGTCATGCGCCATCGCGTGCTTGGCCTCGAGGCCGTGCTGGCCGACGGATCGATCTATTCCGATCTGACCCGGGTGGTGAAGAATTCCGCCGGCTACGACCTGAAGCATCTCTTCATCGGTGCCGAGGGAACGCTCGGCATCGTCACCCGCGTGGTCGTCAAGCTCGATCCTTCGCCGCGAGCGACCGCCACCGCGCTTTTCGGCCTGCCGTCGGTCGACGCGGCTTTGCAGATCATCCGCATGGCGCTGGAATCGGATGTCGGGCATCTGCGCGCGGCGGAGGCGATGTGGAACTCGTATTTCAGGCTGGCCGCCGCCGCACATGGATGGTCCGAAGCCGGCGTGGCGCCCGGGCAGCCTTTGTTCCTGCTGTTGTCGCTTGGCGGGGCCCGTGAGGAGGCGCTGCGAGAGGATTTCGAGCGGATTTATTCGGAGACGATGGAGCGTCATCCCGAAGCGACCGGCATCATTGCCGGCTCACGGCGGCAGGAGGACGATTTGTGGCGGCTGCGCGAGGACACCGGCGTGCTTTACCGCGCTCATCCCAATGCGCCTTCCTTCGACATATCCGTGCCATTGTCGGAGATTTCAACCTATCTCGAAAAGATCATACCCGGCCTTGCCGCGATCGAATCGGGTCTCGCGCCCTATGTCTTCGGACATCTGGCCGATGGGAACCTGCATATCGTGCTCAACCGCCAGGGTCCGCTGGCTCCTTACATCGCGAAGGCGGTCGAGGACGTCCTGTATCAACAGCTTCGGGAGATTGGCGGTTCCTTTTCCGCCGAGCATGGCGTTGGGTCGAAGCGCATCCATTCCCTGGTGGCGACAGCCGACCCGACGAAGCTCGCCGCGATGGAGCGGGTGAAAAGAGCCCTGGACGATCAGTCGATCATGAACCCCGACAAGGTGCTTGCCTGCGATGCCTGGTTCGTCCGGTCCTCCAGGCCGCTCCCTTCCGGCAGCGAGCGCCGACTGCCCCTTAAGAACGCGAGCGATCTCAACGATGAATAGCCCCACGGCGGAACGACAGGGAATGAACGGATTAACCGCGGCCGCCAGTCGCCCGGCGGGACCGATGGCGCGCCAAGATGAGAAGGTGCCGCCCTATGCCTCGGATTTCGCCGGCTTGCGCCAGGGATTCCGCGAAGCGGCCAAGCGGGCGGGCGCGGAACTGTCCGAATATCCCCATCCGCTGAACGGACCGGATGGCGAGGCTCTGGCGACCGATGTGGCGCTGCTTGGTCGCCGCGATGCGCCGAAGCTGATCGTGCTCATCTCCGGAACGCATGGTGTCGAGGGGCCGTTCGGCTCGGCCTGCCAGACCGCGTGGCTGGGCCAGAAGAACCTGCGGCGTCTGCCCGACGACATAGCGATCCTTGCCATCCACCTCATCAATCCCTGGGGCACGGCATGGTCGCGGCGCGTCAATGAAGACAATGTCGACCTCAACCGCAACTTCATCGACTGGGCGGCGGGTGCTCCCGTCAACAACGGCTATGCCGGCTTGCACGATGCGCTTGCCTACCATGAATGGGAAGGGTCGGACCGCATAGCGGCCGACGAGAAGCTCGCCGTGGCGCGCAAGAAACTCGGGCATCCCGGGCTGGCGGCAATCGTCGAGGCCGGCCAGTATGAATTCGCAGACGGACTGTATTACGGCGGCGGCGGTCCCGTCTGGTCGAACCGAACCTTGAACGAAATCCTCAAGACCTTTGCCGGCGGCGCGCGTCAGGTCATCGTCTTCGACCTGCATACCGGCGCCGGGCCCTATGGTTATCCGGCTCTGCTTTCGGTGGCGAGTTCCGAGCATCCCGGCCTTGCCTGGGGCAAATCCATCTTCGGGCCGGCGCTTGCGACAGTCCTTACCGGTCCGGGCGCCAAGACGGGAACCGGCATCGCCGCAACTGCGACCGGCTATGTCTCCGATGCCGTCCGCAAGGCGATGCCGAAGGCGCGGGTGCTGCCGCTTGTCATCGAATGCGGCACGCTGGACGGTCCGACCGTGATGGAAGCGGTGCAAGCCGACAACTGGCTGCATCTGTTCGGCAAGCTCGATTCGCCGCTGGGCAGGCGCATCCGGGACACGCTGCGCTCGGCCTTCATTCCGGCCGACGCGGATTGGCAGCGGACCTGCCTGTCGAGCAGCCTGCGATACTTCGACCGTGCGCTGGCGGACCTGGAGGCTGTCGAGATAGGCCAGGACGAGGCCATCGGGAGCGAACAAACGTCGCCAACCGTTCGCGCCGCGATGGTTGCCGAGGCTCCCGCCCAGGAACCGAAGCCCACGACGCCAGCCGTGCAGATCGACGAACTTCACAAGAGCTTCGGCTCTCTTCTGGTGTTGAAGGGCGTCAATCTCACCGCGCATGCCGGCGAGGTGATTTCCATGATCGGCTCGTCCGGATCCGGCAAGAGCACGTTCCTGCGCTGCATCAACCTTCTGGAGCAGCCGGATGGCGGCAAGGTCGCCATCGACGGCGAGGTCATCAAGATGAAGCCGTTGTCCAACGGCCGTGTCGGGCCGGCCGACATGGCGCAGGTCGAACGCATCCGCGCCCGCGTCGGGATGGTCTTCCAGAACTTCAATCTCTGGCCGCACATGACGGTGGTCGAGAACATCATCGAGGCGCCCAGGCATGTGCTGAAGGAGCCCCGCGAGAAGGCCATCGAACACGCCCACGCCCTGTTGAAGAAGGTTGGTCTTGCCGACAAGCACGCCCACTATCCGGGCCAGCTTTCCGGCGGCCAGCAGCAGCGGGCGGCGATCGCCCGAACGCTTGCGATGCGGCCCAAGGTCATTCTTTTCGACGAACCGACATCGGCGCTCGATCCCGAATTGGTCGGCGAGGTGCTGCGGGTGATCCGTCAACTGGCGGAGGAAGGCAACACCATGATCCTCGTGACGCATGAGATGCAGTTCGCGCGCGAGGTCTCCCACAAGGTCCTGTTTCTCCACCAGGGAAAGGTGGAGGAAGAGGGTGCACCCGCGGAGCTGTTCGGCAGCCCGCGCTCGGAGCGTCTGCGTCAGTTCCTGGCGCGCACGCTGTGAGGAAAAACCGCACCCTCGAAGCGTTCGGTTCGCACCGGACAACGGCAATGAAGATCAACAACAAGGGGAACTGACATGAAACTGAAAGTCTTGACGCTGCTCGCCTTTCTCGCGGGAGGCATGGGCAGCGCATTGGCCGCCGAAGGCGAATTGTCCATCGGAACGGAAGGCGCCTACCCGCCATGGAGCATGTCCGACGCCAATGGCAATGTTACCGGTTTCGACGCCGATGTCGGCGCCTTGCTCTGCACCAAGCTACAAGTGAAGTGCCACTTCGTCGTGCAGGCCTTCGACGGGTTGATCCCGGCGCTGAAGGCCAAGCGCTTCGACGTCATCATCTCGGGCATGTCGATCACCGCCGATCGCAAGAAGGAGATCAATTTCAGCGTCGGATACGCCGAACTGGCCAATATGTTCGTCGCGGCCAAGGACTCCGATCTGGCCGCCATCACCGACGTCGACACGCTGCTGAAATCGCTCGACGGCAAGAAGGTTGGCGTGCAGGCCGGCACGACGCACGCGCATTTCCTCGAGAAGCGTGCGCCGAACGCCGACCTGAAAACCTACGATACGCTCGACCAGATGCAGATCGACCTTGCGAGCGGCCGTATCGACGCCGCTTTCGCCGATCAATCCGCCTTGCAGGACTTTCTGGACAAGCCGGATGGCAAGAACTTCCAACTGGTCGGTGTCGAGATCAAGAGCACGTTTGATCCGACGCTTGGCGAGGGCATCGGCGTCGGCATCGCGCAGGACAACACCGAACTCAAGGCCAAGATCGACAAGGGGCTTTGCGAGCTGATCGCCGATGGTTCGGTCGGCAAGGCCAGCCAGAAATGGTTCAAGACGGACATTTCCCGGCCCTGCCAATAACGCCGTGGACTTCTATCGCATGTGCCCGGGCAACCGGGCGCATGCATCCGGGCTTCGTATCATTCGCGCAGACTAGGGCACTCACATGGAATTCGGTCTCTGGCAGGTTTGGGAAGCGGGTTGGGTGCCCGCGATCTTGCGCGGCGCTTCGATAACGATCCTCGTCGGTCTCGTCAGCATGGCGGCCGGGCTGGTGATCGGCATTGTCTGCGGCCTGATCAAGTGGGCCCGGATATTTCCGCTTTCGCTGCTGGTCGATGTCTATACGTCGCTGGTGCGTGGCGTGCCCGAACTGCTGATCATCTACCTGCTGTTTTTCAGTTCGGTTGAATTCGTGACCAGGGTCGTGACCGCTTTCGGCTATGCCGGCGTCGCCGAGAGCGGCTATGCGTTCGTTATCGCGGTCATCGCCATCGGCGCCATTTCAGGCGCCTATTCGACCGAGGTCGTGCGCGGGGCGCTCGGCGCCATCCCCAATGGGCATATCGAGGCCGCTCGCGCGCTCGGACTGCCCGGCGGCCGGATCTTCCGCCGCATCATCGCGCCGCAGATGCTGCGCATCGCCGTTCCCGGCATCAACAATGTCTGGCAGACCACCATCAAGGACACGGCGCTGGTCTCGGTGGTCGGCCTTCAGGAATTGATGCGCATTTCATTCATCGGCGCCAATTCCACCCGCCATCCGTTCATCTTCTATCTGATCGCGGCAGTGGTTTATCTCCTCATCACGCTTGCAAGTCAGGCAGGGTTCGACGGGATCGAACGCCTGCTCAGGCTGCGGACGAGAAAGTAGTATGATGGACCTCATCCAGCTTGCGGTTCCCGTTCTGCTCAAGGGCCTATGGGTCACGGCGGCGCTGACGTTCGTTTCGGTGCTGATCGGCTTCAATCTGGGTCTCGGCCTGGCGCTGATGCGCCTGTCCTCCAACCGCCTCCTGTCAGGCTTCGCCAAATATTACAGCAACGTCTTTCGCGGGACGCCGCTGCTGGTGCAGATATTCCTGTTCTATTACGGGCTCGGCCAGCTTTCCCTGATCAAGGACAACGCGGCTCTGTGGTGGGTGATCAGCGACGGTGCGCGCTGCGCCGTGCTGGCGCTGGCGCTGAACACGGCCGCCTATACATCCGAAATCCTGCGCGGCGGATTGATGTCGGTTCCGGTCGGGCTTGTCGAGGCGGCCCAAGCGTGCGGCATGTCGCGCATCTTACGGTTCCGGCGCATCGAGTTTCCGCTCGCCATCCGCCAGGCGCTGCCGGCCTATGGCAACGAACTCATTCTCGTCGTCAAGGGCACCAGCCTCGCATCGACAATCACGGTGCTCGAAATCACCGGCTATGCCAAGCGGCTGATGAGCCAGACCTTCGCGATCTTCGAGATTTTCGCCATCGCCGGGGTGCTCTATCTGGTGATCAATCTGCTGTTGATCGCGATCATCCGCTCCATTGAGCGTTTTCTCATGCGGCACGAGGCCCCCTCCCGCCAGGATTCGGCCGCACCGTCTCCGGCAGCATCGTGACGGTGCTTCCCTCGTTGTACCACTCCGACACGTCAGCCGCGAGCGAGCTACAAATCCGGATGGATCAACCGTGCTTCCCGGGATTGGGCTCCGCGCCCGGAGGCATCGTCATGACGTCGGCCCACTCGGGATGCTTGCGATATTGCGCGCGGACATAGGGACATATCGGCAGAATCCTGAAGCCGTTTCTGCGTGCGTCTTCCACCATGAAGGAAACCAAAGCAGCGGCAGCGCCAGTTCCCCTCATCGTCTCCGGCGCACCCGTGTGATCGGCGCTGATCAGATCGGCGCCCCTCTTCGTGAAGGTGATCTCGGCCTCTGCGTCGATCCCCTCTATGCGGGCTACATAGCGTCCATGCCGCTCCCCGGTTTGTTCCTTGCTGATTTCAATGTCAGCCATGATCTTCTCCGTTGTTCCTGCCAAACCATTCCTGTGCGACCGCCGTATCCTCCGGTGTAAGCTCATGCGCTGCTTCGACGACGTGCATGTCCAGCGTCGCGCCGGATGCTGCGAGCCAATCCGCCAGCCGGGAGCCGTCGCCCAACGGGTCGCGCGAGCCGGAGACCATCAGAACGTCAACGTTGCCCAGGTCGGCCGTGGGCAAGGTCTCCAGCACCGGCATTGATCGCAAAAGGATCGCCCGGCGGATGACTCCGGGTTGGAGACCAATCATCGCAGCTACGAAATTCGCGCCGTTGGAAAATCCGAGAAAGGTTATACGTCGGGATTCGAGCCCATAACCCGTAATGGCGCCTTCCACGAAGGCCGCGAAGGCCTCAGCCTCGGCTTGGATGTCGGCCTGATCGAAGGTGGTGGCCGTCATCCGGCGGAACCAGCGCGCGCTTCCCTCTTCGTGGCTGCGTCCGCGCACGCCGAGCAGTGTCGCGCGCGGCGCAACCCGGTGCGCCAGCGGCATCAGATCCGCCTCCGTCCCGCCGCTGCCATGCAGCAGGATGATCGTGCTGCCGTCCGGATTTTCGGGTGTGTGAAAGCGATGCACGAATGGCAGGTCGCGCCGTGGCAAACGCGCCTCTCCAGGCAAGGCGAACTGCGGCAACATGATCCGAAGATCATCGGCGCGGTCCTTGTCGGCCGGAGGCAGCATCAAGGTTGTCCCCAGTTGCTCTGCTGTTTCGTCGACGGTGAAGCCCGTCCCGTCCGTTGCCACTTCCAGCAAAGTGCCCGCGGGCTCGCGCACATAGAGCGACGTGAAATAGCGCCGGTCGTGGACATTGGTGGGCGACGAATTGAGCCGCGACAATTGCTCCCGCAGCGCATCAATGGCCGCGGTGTCCGAGGCACGGAATGCAACATGGTCGGCCGTACCGGTGCCGGGAATGCCAGGAACATAGCCAGAGCCGTCACGGATGTCGACGGCATCGGTATCGGACAGAAGACGCGTGATGTTGCCCCGGACGGGACCACGCCGATAGCCGAACCTCTCGATGAAAGCGGCGGACTCTTCCGGAACCTCCGACAGGATCGTCACGGCCCGCAACCGACGCGGGGCGATCTCGGCTTTGCCCCACGAATGCATCGCGGAAAGATCGGAAGCGACCAGTTTCACGATGATGCCATCCGGGTCCTTCAGTCTCAGGACAGCTTCGCCGAATTCGTGCATCGGCCCGTCAACCGCAACGCCATATTTCAAGGCGCGCGTCATCCATTCGCCAAGGCTGGCCGGAGGAACCGCAAAGGCTATTTCAAAAACCTGGCCATTGCCAACACGCCCCGGCGCGCCGTCTTCCCAGACAAGGAAGGTGACGAGTGAACCTGGAGATCCAAGCCCATCACCATAGAAAAGATGGAGCTGTTCGGCATCCTCATAACCGCCTGTGCGCTTGACCAGCCGCAAGCCAAGGAAACCGACATAGAAATCGACATTCGCCTGCACATTGCGGGTGATCAGGGTGACGTGATGGATGCCGCTTGGCTGATGGCTGCTCATGTCGGCATCCTGTCTGTGGGGTTTATCTGCATGAAGGCGACCTCGTCGGCGCATCGAGGGATTTGCTTAGAGCATCGGGCGATTAACATGCAACGTAGCCTGCCTGTTTGAGATAGTTCCAGCATTCGGTTGGATCGAACATGG
>NZ_VFVC01000055.1:0-34608 GCF_006441575.1 Mesorhizobium sp. B2-4-12 | reverse complement strand
ACCCTCCCCCTTGTGGGGAGGGTCGATCCGCGAAGCGGAGCGGGGTGGGGGGGGTGCAGAATTCAGCGCTATGCCCCTATCCGGCTCGCTACACCAGCCACCCTCCCTACGAGGGGGAGGGTAAAACCAGCGCTCACGGCCGCACCTGTCCCGACCCGCGCACGCGGTATTTGAACGATGTCAGTTGCTCGACGCCGACCGGCCCGCGCGCGTGCATCTTGCCGGTGGCGATGCCGATCTCGGCGCCCATGCCGAACTCGCCGCCATCGGCGAACTGCGTCGAGGCATTGTGCAGCAGGATCGCCGAATCGATCTCGTTGAAGAACCGTTCGACGACCTTCGCATCCTCGGCGACGATCGCCTCGGTATGGTGCGAGGAGAAGGTCTCGATATGGTCGATCGCGCCACTGATGCCGTCGACCAGCTTCACCGCGATGATGGCGTCAAGATATTCGGTCACCCAGTCGGTATCGGTCGCCGGCTTGGCGTCGAAGAACACTTTCAGCACTTCGGCATCGGCATGGATCTCGCACCCTGCCGCGCGGAGCGCGTCGAGGATCGGCACCAGATGGCTGGACGCCACCGCGCGGTCGACCAGCAGCGTCTCGGCCGCGCCGCAGACGCCGGTGCGCCGCATCTTGGCGTTGACGGCGATCTTCACCGCCATGTCGAGATCGGCGGAGCGGTCGATGTAGAGGTGGCAGATGCCTTCGAGATGCGCGAAGACCGGCACCCGCGCCTCGTTCTGCACGCGTCCGACAAGGCTTTTCCCGCCGCGCGGTATGATCACGTCGAGCGTGCCGCCCAGGCCCTTCAGCATCTCGCCGACAGCGGCGCGGTCGGTGGTCGGCACCAGCTGGATCGCATCCTGCGGCAGGCCGGCCGCCTTCAGCCCCTCGACCAGGCAGGCATGGATGGCGGCTGACGAGTTGAGCGAATCCGAGCCGCCGCGCAGGATCACCGGATTGCCGGCCTTGAGGCAGAGCGCGCCTGCGTCCGCCGTCACATTCGGCCGGCTTTCATAGATGACGCCGACGACGCCGAGCGGCGTGCGCACGCGCTCGATATGCAAGCCGTTCGGCCGCTCCCACGCAGCGATCACGTCGCCGACCGGATCGCTGAGTTCAGCGATCTCGCGTATGCCGTCGGCCATGGCGCGGATACGCGCCGGGTTGAGTTTCAGCCGGTCCATGAAGGACGCGGATAGCCCCGATTCCTCGCCATTCGAGATGTCGATGGCGTTGGCGTCGAGAATCTCTTGTTCGCGTGCGATGATCGCCTGCGCCATTGCGGCAAGCGCGGCATTCTTGGCGGCGGTGGTGGCGATGGCCAGCGGTCGGGCGGCAGCGCGGGCGCGGCGGCCGATATTGGCCATCAGCGCCATGGTGTCGTCCCCGGATTTTTCATGCAGCTTCAGCATGGCTCATCCTCTGTCTATGTCGCCTCCAGCCTGACTCACCACAAGATCATCGCGGTGGATCATCGCCGAACGCGCCTCGTAACCGAGCACGGTTTCGATCTCGGTCGTCTTCAGGCCAGCGATCCTTACGGCATCGGCGGCATCGTATGCAACCAGGCCGCGCGCGATCTCGCGGCCCTCGGGTGACAGGATCGCCACCGTGTCGCCACGCGAAAAATTGCCGCTGACCAGCTTGACGCCGGCCGGCAACAGCGACTTGCCCGACTTGAGCGCGCCGACGGCGCCGTCATCGACGGTGAGCCGCCCCGCCGGTTCGAGCTGGCCGGCGATCCAGGTCTTGTAACCTTTGACCGGATTGGCGCTCGGCCGGAAGAAAGTCGCGCGCTCCCCGCGCTCGATCGCCATCAGTGGCGACAGCCGCGTGCCCGATGTTATGATCATCGCCGTGCCGGCGGCGTTGGCGATTTTTCCGGCATCGAGCTTGGTGCGCATGCCCCCGCGCGACAGCTCGGACGCGGCGGCTCCCGCCATTGCCTCGATGTCAGGCGTGATGCGGTCGACCACCGCAATGAATTTGGCATTGGGATCGCGCGCCGGCGGCGCGGTGTAGAGCCCGTCTATATCGGACAGCAGCACCAAGAGGTCGGCGCCCATCATCGTCGCCACCCGTGCCGCCAGCCGGTCATTGTCGCCGTAGCGGATTTCGGAGGTAGCCACCGTGTCGTTCTCGTTGATGACCGGCACCGCCTTCATCTTGAGCAGCGTCGAGATCGTCGCGCGCGCATTGAGATAGCGGCGGCGCTCCTCCGTGTCGCCGAGCGTCAGCAGGATCTGCCCCGATTTCAGGCCGCCCTTGCCGAGCGCGTCCGACCAGGCGCCGGCGAGCGCGATCTGGCCGACGGCGGCCGCCGCCTGGCTCTCCTCGAGCTTCAGCGCGCGCTTGCCGAGGCCGAGGATGGTGCGGCCAAGCGCGATGGCGCCGGAGGACACGACGAGGATCTCAACGCCGCCCTGGACGAGCACGGCGATATCGTCGGCAAGCGAGTCCAGCCAGTCGCGCTTCAGACCGCTCGCGCGGTCGACGAGCAGCGCCGAGCCGATCTTGACGGTGATGCGCCGGTATTTCCTGAGCGACTGCATGGCCCTACTTTTCCCAGCGCGTCTCGACCGGCGCGGCGATCTGCGCCCGCGCTTCCGCGACTACCGCCATCAGCGCGCGCAGCACCGCCTCGACGCCCTCGCCGGTGACCGCGGACAACAGCAGCGGCGCGCGCCCGGCCGCCCGCTTCAACGAGGCCACCTTTTTCTTGCGCTCGTCGGCATCCAGTATGTCGACCTGGCTCAGCGCCAGGATTTCGACCTTGTCGGTCAGGCCGTGGCCATAGGCTTCGAGCTCGGCCCGCACCGTCTTGTAGGCCTTACCCGGATTTTCCTCCTGCGCCGAAACCAGATGCAGCAGCACGCGCGTGCGCTCGACATGGCCGAGGAAGCGGTCGCCGATGCCGACGCCTTCATGCGCCCCCTCGATGAGCCCGGGGATGTCGGCGATGACGAATTCGCGCGCATCGACACGGGCGACCCCGAGGCCGGGATGCAGCGTCGTGAACGGGTAGTCGGCGATCTTCGGCTTGGCAGCGGTGACCGCCGCCAGGAATGTCGACTTGCCGGCATTGGGCAGTCCGACCAGCCCGGCATCGGCGATCAGCTTCAACCTCAGCCAGATGTTGAGCTCTTCGCCCGGCAGGCCCGGATTGGCGCGGCGCGGCGCCTGATTGGTCGAGGTCTTGAAGTGCTGGTTGCCGAAGCCGCCATTGCCGCCCTTGGCGAGCAGGAAGCGCTGGCCGACCACGGTCAGGTCGCAGATAAGCGTTTCATTGTCCTCCTCGAACACCTGCGTTCCGGCCGGCACTTTCAGCGTGACATCGGCGCCCTTGGCGCCGGTCATGTTGCGGCCCATGCCGTGGACGCCGGTCTTGGCCTTGAAATGCTGCTGGTAGCGGTAGTCGATCAGCGTGTTCAACCCGTCGACCGCTTCCAGCCAGACATCGCCGCCGCGGCCGCCGTCGCCGCCATCCGGTCCGCCGAACTCGATGAATTTTTCACGCCGGAACGATACGGAACCCGCGCCCCCGTCACCGGAGCGGACATAGACCTTGGCTTGATCGAGAAATTTCATCGGATCGCAGTTTCTTTATTGGCCTTGCGGCATTGCTCTAAACCTTGGGCCTTGCTCTAAACCAAGGCGCGGCGAAGGGCGAGGCCGTTTATGACAATGGCCGCATGGGGTTGGCGGGAGAGATGGCGGGATGAAGCTTGTAACCTACAACATCCAATACGGCATCGGCCTTGATGGACGCTACGATATCGCGCGTATCGCCGATGCCGTGCGCGGCGCCGACGTGATCGCGCTGCAGGAGGTCACCCGCAACAATCCCCGGAACGGCGGCCGCGACATGGTCGCCGAGATCGGCGAGGCGCTGCCCGACTATTTCGCCGTCTACGGCAGCAATTTCGAGGCCAATATCGGCTCGCGTATCGAGAACGGCCGCGCCATCACCACGACCTTCCAGCTCGGCAACATGGTGCTGTCGAAAACGCCCATTCATCTGTCGCGCAACCTGCTTTTGCCGCGCAGCCGCAGCTTCGAGATGATGAACTTCCAGCGCGGCGCGCTGGAAGCGCTGATCGAGACGCCGCTCGGTTTTATCCGCTTCTATTCCATCCATCTCGATCACCGCAGCCCGGTCGAGCGCGCCAGCCAGATCCAGTTCCTGCGCCAGCGCCTGTTGAACTATGCGCTTGAAGGCGGAGCACTGTCCGGCGTCGCCGAGATCGGCCTGCCGGAATTGCCGCATCCCGAAGCCTTTGTCGGCATGGGTGATTTCAACATGCTGGCCGGCTCGCCCGAATATCTCGAACTCGCCGGCCGGCCGGACCACGAATTCGGCATGCCGCTGACCGCCGATTTCGCCGTCGATGCCGCCGTGCGCCTCTACGTCACCGGCGACGAACTCGTCAGCTGGGTCGATCCCAAGGACCCGACCAACACTAGCCGCCACAAGCGCATCGACTATGTCTTCACCAGCGCGTCGCTTGCCCGATCACTGAAGCGCCTGTGGGTCGACCGGCGGGCGAACGGCTCGGACCATTTGCCGGTATGGGTCGAACTGGGCTGACGCCAAATTGGTTCGGCATAAGGCGCCGATGCGTGTCGAGGTTCAGGTCAGGCCGAGCCGAAAACGCTGGTTTTCGAGAGCCGGAGCGGAACGTACATAAGGTACGTGAGCACCGGAAGCGGAGGAAACCTGCGTTCGCAGGCCGGCCTCACCTGAATATCAGCACGCATCAAAAGTGGACCCAGTTGCGCAGGCTGACCCACGTCTTCCTGTCGAGCCGGTAGCGCTCCACCGGCACCTGGCCGGCAACGATCGAACTCAGCATGCCCTGGCCGGCATATTGGAAGCCGCACTTGTGGATCACCCGGCGCGAGGCCGGATTGATGACCCGCGTCGAGGCATGCAGCACCTGGATCGATGTCTTCTGGAAGGCGAGGTCGACCAGCGCATGCGCGGCCTCCGTCGCATAGCCACGCTTCCAGTAAGGCTCGCCGATCCAGTAGCCGAGCTCCAGCCCGCGATCGGTGGTGTTCAAGCCCGCGCAGCCGACAAAGGCGTCGGTGCCGGCGAGCGTCAGCGCATAGGCGATGCCGGCGCGGCGTGACCTCGTCATGGCCAGGAAGGCGCGAGCCTCGGCCTCGCCATAGGGATGCGGCATGCGCGCCAGCATCTCGGCGACGTGACGGTTGTCGGCAAGCTCGACCAGTTGCGCGATATCGTCTTCGCGGGGCGCCCGCATCACCAGCCGCTCGGTGACCAGCACCGGACAATCTATCGCGTAACTTTCGTCTTCTGAGTCTTCCGCTTCGGCAACCATTTGAACGTTCCTCCAGGCACAAGAAAAAGGGGAGATGGAAACCCATCTCCCCTGATCCTTTTCCTGGCCTTGCCAGACACCGGTTCCCGAGATGGGCGCCGGTGTTCTAGTGCGGAACCGGCTACTCCGCGGCTTTGGTAATCGGGTTGACCGATACGTAGGTTCGGCCGTTGGCTTTTTTGTTGAACATCACGGCGCCGGCTTCGAGCGCGAAAAGGGTGTGGTCCGTGCCCATGCCGACATTGACGCCCGCATGCCAGGTGGTGCCGCGTTGACGAATGATGATGTTGCCCGGGATGACGGCTTCGCCGCCGAACTTCTTCACGCCCAGACGCTTGGAATGCGAGTCGCGACCGTTGCGCGACGAGCCGCCAGCTTTCTTGTGTGCCATCTAACTAACTCCGTTGCGCCGCAAGGCGCCTAAAAGGCCTTATGAACGCGTTCGCGTTCCGTTTCAAGTCCGATCCGGCTGATGTTTGGCCGGAAAATTACTTCTTCGCCAGTTCCTTGGCCTGCTCGCGCCAGTCCTTGATCTGGTCGGCGCTGAACGGCATGTGCTCGTCGATCTTGGCGACATCCTTGTCGGACAGCTTGGCCAGCTGCGCGAAGGTGATGATGCCCTGGTCGGCGAGATCCTTGGCGGCGACCGGGCCGATGCCCTTGATCACGGTCAGGTCGTCCGGCTCGCCCTTCGGCGCCTTGAACAGCGGCGCTGCCGCGGTCTCGGCGGCCTTGGCTTCCTTCTTCGGCGCGGCCTCGGCCTTCGCCTCGGCGGCGACCTCAGCCTTGGCTTCCGCCTTGGCAGCGGCCTTCTTGGCGGGCTTGGCGCCGCCCAGCAGGATCTCGGAGATCCGCACGGTGGTCAAAAGCTGGCGGTGGCCGATCTTGCGGCGCGAATTCTGGCGGCGGCGCTTCTTGAAAGCGATGACGGTGCGGTTCTTGCCCTGCTCGACGACTTCGGCGGTGACCAGGGCGCCATCGACGAACGGCGCGCCGAACGTGACATTCTCGCCCTCGCCATGCGCGAGCACGTGACCGATCTCGACGATATCGCCGACATTGGCTTCGACTTTTTCGATCTTCAGGAGATCGTTGGCGGCGACGCGATACTGCTTGCCGCCCGTTTTGATGACTGCGAACATTTTTTGCCTTTCGCTGTTCGGTCGGCCTCGATGAACCGCGTCTGGCGGTTCGGCCGTCTTTTTGTCAGTCTGCGGGTTCAAAAAACAAGCGGCGCGGAAGAACCCTCCACGCCGATTGCGCGCCGTCCCTAACCGAAGGTTGCGTGGGAGTCAAGGCAAACAGCCGCTGCCGGACCGCTATTGGCCGTCGCCGCCATGCCGCCGTGGCAAGCTTCCCCGGCGAAAACACCGGCGAGGCCACGACGCGCCTCCGGAGAAACCGGCGACGACGGCGATGGCGGCCAGGACCGCCTGTGCCGCATCAGCCGATGAGCGGCCGACACCATCTCGAGCCCATGCCTGTCCGGCAAGCCAAATAACTGGTGGATTTAGCCTTGTAACCTGCCCGATCAGCCGTTATCTAGTGCGCCGCGCCGGCAACGGCCGACCATGACCGCGGAGAGGTGGCAGAGTGGTCGAATGCACCGCACTCGAAATGCGGCATGGGTGCAAGCCCATCGGGGGTTCGAATCCCTCCCTCTCCGCCATCCCGCCGATTCAGCGCCAGGGTGCGCCGAGCTTTCCGAGAGCGGCCTGTCACTCCATTATGGCTTCTTGGCCCTCGTACATTCGTGGGATGCAAATGGTCGAATTTCAGCCTGATGGTTGGCACACGGTCACACCAAGGATTTTCACTCAAGACGTGAGAGGTTTGGTGGATTTTCTCAAAACCGTGTTCGGCCCGTTTTGCCGCGGGCGACCCGGCATGAAGCGCTCGATGTCGATGCGTCCGACCTCTTGATAATTGAGCGGGATAATCGAGGGGCCGCTATTGCGTATTTCGCAACATTAGATCACGCTAATATGCCGGCCTTCAAAGCCGGCAAGGCCCGGCTGCTGCCCCCAACCCCAAGCTCCAGCAGCCGGGCCGCCTTCACCCCGAAATCCATGCCTGCCCTTGGGCGACCACCCGTCAAATCGACATGAACGCGCGAAGAGGAACCAATGCATTGGGTCCGAAGCGCAATGTTCGACATCGCTGACGGTCTTCAATCCGTCGGCCGCGCCACCAAAAGCGGTCACGCCCTTCAGAAATAAGTGCACTGTCACCGTAATTCCGTCTGGATCCCTTCGAGTGACAGGAGCCGATCGCCGGTGCACGCCGCGATCGAACCCAGCGCCGCAGCAGGTTCTCGCCCTGGAACAGGAAGCGATCTGACGATAGGACGCGACCTCGATTGTCCGCGCGAAGGCCAGACGCTGGAGGTACCATGAGCGACAGCGAGTTAGTTAAGCCGATTGAGGATGGCGGCCAGTCTTCAGATGGGGATCATACCGGCGCAGGAATTTGCGCAGCGGCAACTCGAACCGAATGTACATCCGCCAAGCGAAAAGAACTGATGTGGCAGTGCCGATCACGATGATAAGGTCCGGAGGAATCGGAAAAGCGGTCCACACCATCAGAAGCAGCGTTATCGGCAGAGTGTGGATCAGATAGAGCATATAGGAGGCATCACCGAGAACCGTCCAGACGCTCGGCTTCGCGTCGATCTGCATCGTGCCGAAGACGATCATCGCCGCAGGGAGGCCGTAGACCAGCACGCGCTGGAAGCCGTTATCGCCGGCGAGGAACTCCATCGTTCCCCCTTGCGGCGCTATCCCAATGAATCCGACAGCTATCATAGCCGCGGCGCCGATCGGCAGGCACCATACCGCCGGTTTCCACCTAGGCGCATAGGCGAGAACGACGCCGAAACCGAACTCGATGATCAGCGGGTTGCCAAGAAACTGCAGCACCGGACCCGCCGAACGAAATATCATTGCGAGGCCGAAGATACCGAGGAGTCCCGACAGCAGTCGCCGGTCGACGAGAACGATTGTCGCGGCAGCGTAAAACAGCATTTCGAAGCACAGTGTCCAGGCCGCAGGCAGTGCTGGCGCGGTCATTTGATCGGTAGCCGGCCATAGCAAGAGCGTCGCCGCCGCGTCCCGCCAGCCGAAGCCGGTTTTGTAGGCGACGATCGCATAGGGGATGCTGATCAGCAGGTAGAGCGGAACAATGCGCCGGAATCGTCTCCAAGCGAAAGATCGCCAAGTCAGACCAGGTGCCGTCTTAGCAATAATCACCCCTGATATGACGAAGAAGATGTCTACGCCCGCGAAGCCGACCACCTGCAAATCGTGAGGTAACAGGCCATTGGATCCGGTGGCCTTAACGGCAGTCTGCGCTGCGTGGACATATACGACCATCAGCGCGGCAACGAAGCGAAGCACTTGCAAAGACCAGATCAACAGGGCGAGTCCTGATTATTGGCCGCTTGGTATGGCGCCACCAAGGAACCGCGGCAAGAGCATGGGGACGCGCCGCGCGTAATCGTCGTACTCTGGGAAGGTTTGCTGAAGAATGGATTCTTCATTTCTCGCACGTCTATACTGCAAAAAGAACTGAACAGCCCCCAAGGCCACCATCAGCATTGAAAAATGCGAGAGGATCATCCCGAGGACGAATACCCCCTCGCAGATGTAAAGCGGATGCCGGACAATCGAATACGGGCCAGTGGTAACCAAGCGTCGAGCCGTCGCCATGAGAGAGAAGGAACGGCCCAGCCAATAGAGACAGAAAATCGAACTGGCCGTACCGATGAAGACCAAGCAGAGAGCCGTCACTTGAGCCGCCTCATTTTGCAATGCCGGCGTCAGGTTCAATGCGAGCAGGATCAAAAATGTCCCAGCTACCGAGGTTACTCTCGGTTCAATTCCCTGCGCAGTTCCCTTTGGCGGAAGGCGGACGATTGTCATCACAAGCTGCAACGACAGAAACACGGTTGACGCCAGTTGAGTAACGATTGCCAGCGAACTTGCTGAGGTATCCTGACGGAAATAGAGGAGCAGAGGCATCGCGCTGGACGTCGCCAAAACCGACATGGCAAAGATGATGGCAATGCGGCCGAAAAAATCCTCGTTCAACATTTTCATCCCCTCCTTAAGCAGTCATTGAAACATCACTTCCGCGCCCCGACAAGAAAATGGTTTCCAAAGAGTTAACGGCCATGCCGTCTCAACTTTTGGTTAATCTGTCCGACTTATCGTGGCCAAATGCCAAACCTTCTTCCCGTGCTTCGTGTCCTGGCGCCGCTCTCGATTGCAATTTCAGCCGTAATGGCGATCGCACTCAGCCCGCACAGCGCAACGTTTGCGTTTTGGTTGACGTTGCCTGTGAATGCGGCTGATGGCCCGCGCTTCGCACAGCAGAGCGGGCTGCCGCCGTTCAGTTAAGCTGATTCAGGATTCCAGAACTGCTCGCCAACACCACACTTTCGTAGATCAGGAGGGCTGTCGTGCAGATCGCCGCGACCGAGATTGGCACGCCGAACGGCACAACGCCTTTGCGGTCGAGATGCTGAACGTAGAGGCGGAAGGCGCCTGCGGGCAGCAGGAGCGGATTTTTCATGATCCCTGCAGTGACGAGGGCGAAAACCAGTAGCAGCGCGGAAAAAACGGCGAGGTCTTTGCCGCCGGTCAGAAAAGGGACGACCGCTATCAGCTTGACGTCGCCGGCTCCGATCTTGCGGAAGACCCAGAACGGGAACAAGGCAAGAAACAGCACGAGGCCGGCAGACGCGCTCAAGCCCATGTCCCACCACGACCCGGATCGGAGCATCAACAACAACAGCGATCCCAGCCCCAGGCAGACCAGTAGCAGCACATCGCGATTGGCAATCCTCTGCGTCGTGAAGTCGAGCCACGCAATCCTGGCGAGCAAAGGGATGGCGAGGGCCTTCAGCAGCAGTGCCTCGACAAGCAGCATACTAGCGCTCGATGTTCTGCACGCTCGACGACAGCAGCTTCAGATTGTTGGCCACGGTCGGATCGTTGGGTGCCAGCTCATAAGCCTTGAGAAAATTCGAACGGGCGTCCTGCAGTTTGCCACGCAGCAGATAGGAATAGCCGACATTGTTGTAGTATTCGGGCGAGGCGCCAACCAGCCGGAAGGCCCTGCTGTAGGCCCGGTCGGCAAGGTCGAAACGGTGGATCCGGTCGCACGATGCGGCCAATCCCATCCAGGCGCCGCCATCATTGGGCGCCAGTTGCGTCGCCTTGAAGAACAGCGCGCCGGCATTGCCGTAGTTTTCCGCGCGGAACTGGTTCTTGGCTTCGGCCACGGCCTGATCCGAGGCGTAGTATTCGACGTTACTGACCGTCTTCAATCCGTCGAACGCATCGCCAAAGGACGTGACATCGCCTTTCGAGGGTTCATTGGTGCGCACGACACCGCCTGTGGTGTCCGCACCATTTGTCTGGCAGCCGGCAAGCGCCAACAACAGACTGGCTACGGCTGCGAGGCGCATTGGCCCTGTCATTTTGTCCCCCAAGAGTCGACCGACCCTTTTTTAGAATCAAAGCATATAACCATTTAGAAGAAAATGCCCTTCATGCGAATGATCACTGGCAACATGATGACCATGAGCACAACGGGAAAGATGCACAGCCCCAATGGAATCATCATTTTGACAGGCAGGGCATTGGCACGTTCTTCAGCATGAAGAATTCTTTGTCCGCGCATCTCGTCGCTGTAGACGCGCAGCGCTTCCGTCAGACTGGTGCCGAGCTCTTCCGACTGCCGGAACAGCACGGCCAGGGAGCGCGCCTCTTCCAGCCCGATGCGGTCCGCGAGTTCACGCAGCGCCTCCCGCAACGGTTTGCCGGCGCGCAATTGCAGGTTCATGATCGCAAGCTGGATGCCCAGCCATTTGTGGGTGCCGGCCAGTTCGGCGCCGACACGCTCTACCGCCGCCTCCAGGCTCATGCCGGCGTCGGCACAGGTGATCATCATGTCCATAAAATCGGGAAACCCGCGACGATAGATCTGTTTTTGGGTATTTTCGAAGCGATCGAGCAGGATAGCTGGAATCACGATGCATGCGAGTCCGAACAACGCGGAACCGGCAAAGGCCATGAAAGCAGGCAGGTGGGGCGGGAGCACTCGTACAAGGAGCGCATAGGCAACCAAAAAGCCGATACAGACCGCGCCCAGTCGCGACAAGGTGTAGATGAGCGGAGCGCTGGGTTGATAAAACCCGGCGCGAAAAAGCTTCGCCTCGAGCGCATTCGGCTCGTTGCGTTCCTTCTCCATCGATCGAAAGTAGGCATCAACCGGACGTTGCGCCGAGATTTTGAGCAATTGTTCCTGACCCGCGAGCGAGCGGCGGTCGGCGATGCCTTCCGACGTCAGGCTCTGGGCAACCAGCTTGCGTGTCTGCAACGCCGGCAAGAAGACTAGCGCGCCGAACAGGAACAGCGACACAGCCGCCACGAACACCGCGGTGGAAACCAGGAAACTCAGTCCCTGAATGTTCGATAACAGGTTTATGGCTCGCTCCTGTCAGAAATCGAAATTGACCATGCGATACATGATGAAGTCACCCAGCAGCGCCCACGTTCCGAAGATCAAGAACACCGGCATGACCAGAGGGTCGTGCCATATTTCGCCGTAATATGCCGGAGCGGCGAGCTGGAGAATCAGGAACATTACGAGCGGAAAGAGCGAGATGATCCACGCGGACACCCGGCCCTCTGATGAAAGCGCCCTGATTTTCATTCTGAGTTTCTGACGTTCGCGCAGAACCGACGAAAGATTGGCCAGGATCTCGGTCAGGTTGCCGCCCGTTTTCGATTGGATCGACAGCGACACCGACAGCAGGTGGAGGCCTTCGAAACCTACGCGCTGCGAAAGCTTCCGCACCGCCTGTTCGATGCTCAGTCCGAAGGTGATTTCGTCGGAGACGATGCCGAATTCGGTGCCGAGCGGATCGGGCATTTCGCGCGCGACCAGACCTACCGCCACCGATGCCGGGTGCCCTGCCCGCAGTGAACGCACGATCATGTCGAGTGCGTTCGGGAGCTGTTTCGCGAATTTCTGGATCCGTTTATTGCGCGCACGACGCAGAACGAGAAGCGGCAAGGCAAATCCGGTCACCAGAAAAATCAGGATGGAAGGCAATAAGGAAAAATTGAGGAGGAACGAGAACACAAGCGCGAGCGCGATACCGGAGAGCAGGAACATCGCGGCGAAAGTCAGCGGGTTTCCGGTAACGCCGGATTGGGTATAAAGCCTGTTCAGACCGACCATGCCGAAAAGAAAGTCACCCGTGTCCGTCAGGCCGCGCTCGCGCAGCAATCCTTGCAAGGTCTTTTCGGCCGGAACCTCATCGGACAATCGCTTCAGCCGCCGATTGATCGTGCCGGCACGGGTCCGGCGATCGGCGAAGGAAAGATACAGCGCCTCGCCGGCGAGAATGACGGCCGCGGCCGCGAGCGTGTAAATAAAATACAGCAAGGTCTGGCCGGTGGGCATCAGAGCGCAACCTGAGGATTGAAGGCGTCCTTGGCGAAATGGTGTCCAAGCGTCGCCGCTTCTGGAGCAAAACGTGGACGAACACCGGTGGCGCGAAACTCCCCGACGATCTGACCGTCAGCCGTCACCTCGCGACGTACGAAGGTGTAGATTTCCTGCATCTGGACGACATTTCCTTCCATACCGGTAATCTCCGATATCGATGTCACGCGCCGGCGGCCGTCGGAGAGGCGCTGTGTCTGCACGATGACGTCGATGGCGGAAGCAATCTGCGCTCTGATGGATTCATGCGTCATCGGCATTCCTGCCATGCCCACCATCTGCTCCAAGCGAGATATCGCATCACGCGGCGTGTTGGCGTGGATGGTGGTCATCGAGCCTTCATGGCCGGTGTTCATGGCCTGCAGCATGTCGAAGGCTTCCTCGCCGCGCACCTCGCCGACGATGATACGGTCGGGACGCATGCGCAACGCGTTCTTGACCAGTTCGCGCTGGCGAACCTCTCCCTTTCCTTCGACACTGGGTGGACGTGTCTCCAGCCGGCCGACGTGAGGTTGCTGCAGCTGAAGTTCCGCCGCATCTTCGATGGTGATCAGGCGCTCCCTGGACGGGATGTAGCTCGACAGCGCATTGAGCAAGGTCGTCTTGCCGCTGCCTGTCCCTCCCGAAACGAGGATCGATTTGCGCGCCTGTACGGCGATCCGCAGCAGATCGACCATTGGCGGGCGGATTGAATTGAGCGCCACCAGGCGTTCGAGTGAATATGGATTTTTGGAGAATTTCCGGATCGACACCAGCGGGCCGTCGACCGAGATCGGCCGCACCGCGATGTTGACGCGGGAACCGTCCTCCAGGCGGGCATCGACCATCGGCGCCGATTCATCGACGCGCCGGCCAATGGCCGACACGATCTTGTTGATGACCCGCAGCAGATGCGCCTCGTCACGAAATCGGATGGCCGTTTCTTCAACCAGGCCACGCCGTTCGATGAAAACACGTTTGTGGGTGTTGATCAGGATATCGGTGATCGTGTCATCCTTGAGCAACGGTTCGATCGGGCCGAGTCCCAGCATCTCGTCGGCGGTCTCACTGGTAATTTGGTCAAGTTCGCGTGCGTTCAGCGGCACGCTGTGGGTGCGCACGAACTCGCGCACGATCGGGCGGATCTCGTTCAGTATCTCGTCCTTGGATGCCGTTTCGAGCGCGGTTAAATTGAACCGGTCAATCAAATGGCGATGCAGTTCGACTTTCAGCGTCAGGAAGTCCTCGCCTTGCGGCGCCAGATCCACAGTTGCCGGAATTGGCGTTACAGCGGGGAGCAGCACGCCCGTGATCGGCTGATCGAGCGGCTTTGGCTGTTCAGCCGGCCCTTTGATGAAGCGGCCTAACATCTCGCGCAGGTCCGAAATTCATTTGATAGGAAATCACTGCTCGACCCGGAAGTGCGCGAACCGAGGTCCGGCGGATCGTGTCGAAACATGACTGCTTGGTTGGCGACGATCATGATAGAGGCACCTGTTGTCGGCTGGACAAGCGTTGAACGACTTCCGAATCTGATTGCAGCGGCGGCCGGACTTGCGCAATCCAGCGGACAAATTGAATTGCAACGGCAGCGACTGCCAATCCCGCCAGCACGTCGACGAGATAGTGCCCGCCCTCGGGAAATGTGGCGAGGATCAGCATCGCGTTCAGAGCGCAGACGGGAAGCGAGATATAGCGGATGCCACGCATTGAATAGGCGAAGATCGCGGCCAGGGTGGAGTGGAAGGAAGGGAACGAGACAAGACCTTCGGGATGCTCCAGCAGGAATGGTTTCAGTGTCCGCAAGGCATGAAGCTGCTCAAGGTGCCGCGTCGAGGCGCCGGGACCAAAGGAACTCAAAATCTCCGGCGACGGATGGTAAAACTCAAAGGCCCCTGCCGCCGGCACTGCCATCGTGACCAGGCACATCAAGCAACCGGCCACCCCGTAATGCGCGACAAATTCCTCCAGCCGGTCCGACCGAGCGGTCAACGCGAGGATGGCCGGCAGCAGCAATAACTGTACGCTCAAACTGTTGTAGGCGATCGAAAGCACATGATCGATTGATGGATAGTCGTTGAGCAATCTCACATAGGAGACCCAGTCGAAGCCCAAGCCTGCGTCGCCCGCGGCCAGATAGCTGTCCAGCAGTGGACGGCTTGTCGCGGTAGCCAAATAGGTAACGAGCAGAAGCACTAGGGAAAACAGGGTCATAGCGGTCAACGCCATGGCCAGCGCCTGTATCCTGCCAGCGAACTCACTTACCATGTCGCGATGGCGAAAAGGCGTTTTGCGAAGTTGAAGGCGCATCGCTCCAAGGAGCACCCACAGCAAGGCCATGGGCATCGTCATCGCCACATCGAACCAGATAGATTTATTGAGGTTCACGGTCGAGAACGGCAACCAGATCAGATTTGTCACCACAGCTCCGGCAAGCAAGGCTGAAATAAAGGCAACAAGCCCATTTTTCTCGGATTTCGCCATTCCGGTCCATCCATACGCCCGGCGGCCAATTGATATGGCCGCCATCGGATCGAAGGCCGAATCGGCCGCCGAAAGCGACGGGTGCAGGAATGCCCGCCTTTCGCGTTCCATCCGTCTAAGCATCGGCCATCCCGTCCCGCCGCGTTAGGCTTCCCTAAATTTGCAATCCATAAACTAACGGTTAACCACATGCGGGACAAGCGCCCTCGGGTTCGGGAAGAACCAATACTTGCAAGATAGTTAAGATGCGGGTGGAGAAAATATCGTTTTTATTTCTGGTCCCCACGCCGCCAAATATGAGTGGCACACCAGGCTTTGGAGGCCCCTGTGCCCCTTGGGTGCTCCGACATCGGCGACCACTCAATATCTGGTTATAACCCCCCAGATATAAAGGAGTATGCAATAGGCCTAAAGTAACTGCCCCTTTATTAGCTGCCAGGCATAATTGTGAACGAATGGTTAAGGACGCTTGAAAAACTAGGCGAATCAAGATCTTGCTGAAATTTAAAGCCGCGCTCAACTCGAAAGTTCATGTATTGGAAAGTTAAGGAACCGTTAATCCCGTTTGACTCCACAATTTCTCGGGACCTAGGATCGCGGTGACGGGGGATGCTTGGGTATGGAGTTCATCCTGGCTCTGTCTCGTCGGGTTCAAACCTCCAAAGGGAGAAATTGACATGAACAAGCTCATGACGATGACCCGGCAGTTCCGCGACGACGAAAACGGCGCTGCCATGGTCGAATACTCCATCCTGATCGGCATCATTGCTGCGGCATCCATCGTTGCGATCATCGCCATCGGCGGATGGGTCGGCAGCCAGTTCACCGGCCTTTGCGCGAAGCTGAGCGGCACGGGTATCGGCTCTGCTGGCACTGGCACCGGCGCTTGCAGCACGGCTGGTTGATCGGAAACGCCCTGGGCCGGAATCGGCCAGGGAAGGAGAGATTAAGACATGAAGTCGCTTATCCGCGTAGCCAGGCAGTTCCACGACGATGAGAACGGCGCTGCCATGGTGGAATACTCAATCCTGATCGGCATCATTGCCGCGGCGTCGATCGTTGCGATCATCGCCATCGGCGGATGGGTCGGCAGTCAGTTCACCGGCCTTTGCACGAAGCTGAGCGGCACGGGTATCGGCTCTGCTGGCACTGGCACCGGCACTTGCTAAAAACTTTCTGGGCCGGAATCGCTTGATTTCGGCCCAGGATTCTGCGCTTTGAAGGGGCGGACATTCGCCCGGCGGGCGATGGTGGGGTGGGAAGATGCGCGCTAATACGCTTATCATGATTGTCCTCGCCGGCGTGTTCGGCGTGCTGGCGGTGGTGCTCGCCAATATCTGGCTGGCCAGCCAGCGCAATGCCATGGCGCGGACGGATGAGGTCCCGCGCGACACGGTCGTGGTGGCGGCCGTAGCTTTGAAATTCGGTGACACGCTGACCGACGACAAGTTGCGCGAAATCGCGTGGCCTGCGGGCGCGGTTCCGACCGGCGCTTTCAAGACGACCAAGGAGGCCCTGGCAGGCGACGGCACGCGGCAGGCGCTTCAGACGATCAGCGCCAACGAACCTATCCTCGCCACCAAGATCACTGGCCCGGGCCAGCGCGCCACGCTTTCGGCGGTGCTCGGCGAAGGGATGAAAGCCGTTTCCATCCGGGTCAATGATGTGCTTGGCGTGGCTGGATTCGTCTTCCCTGGCGATCGCGTCGACGTGCTGCTGACCCGCACGGTGCGTGGCGACGACGGCGCCGACAAGAGTTTTGTCGATGTGCTGCTGCAGAGCATGAAGGTACTCGCGGTCGACCAGGTTGCCGATGTGAGCAAGGACAGCCCGACAGTCGTCAAATCGGTGACGCTCGAGGCCAGCACCAAGGATGCCCAGAAGCTGACCCTCGCCGCCGGCGCCGGCCAATTGTCGCTGGCGCTTCGCCAGGCCGCCGCCAGCAAGGGCGAGACGACCGAACGTGTCACGCTCGCGGACCTGACTGGCGAAACGCCGGACGATGTTGCGAAGCGGCAGGCCGAACTCGACAAGAAGGCAGCGGCCGAAGCCGTGGCCGCCGAGGAGCGCAAACGCGCCGACGACAAGATCGCGGGGTTGGCCCAGGCCGTGGACCGGGTCGGAAACAAGCTCGACCAGTTGAGCAAGGTAAAGCCGGTGCCTGTTGTGGCGTCGGCGCCCGAGGTGCACGAGGTCGTCAAGGAAGTGGTCAAATATGTTCAGCCCGCTCCGCCGGCACAGGTGACAGTGGGCGTTTTCCGGGGCGTGAAGCTCGAGACATATGACGTGCCGCGACAACCATAACAAAGGCGCGGCGAACGAAATGGGGCTGCCGCCGGCAGCGATCGGGGAGACGGGGATGCAAGATTTCTGGAGGATAGCGGCGGCCGCGTTGTCTTGTGTGGCGACGCTGTTGCTATCGAGCCTCACGGCCGATGCGGCCGACCGCTTCATCGACGTGTCGAACCCCAGCGTCCATCGTGTTTTCCTGCCGATGTCGCAATCGGTGACGATCCAGGTGAATGCCAACCTCGGCGACATAGTCGTCGGCGACGAGAAGATCGCCGATGCGCAGCCGATGACCGACCGCACGCTCTATGTCATCGGCAAGGGCGCCGGCACCACCACGGTCAATCTCTTCTCCACGGACAAACGTTCGCTCGGCGTCATCCAGATCGAGGTCGGCGTCGATGTCAGCGATATGGCGGCGGCGATCCGCCAGGTTTCGCCAAGGTCGCGTATCGAGATCGGCTCGGTCAACGGCCGGGTGCGGCTTGGCGGTCATGTCAAGGACGGCGCCACGCTTGCGGCAATCATGGAGGTAGCCCAGCAATACGGTCCAGACGCCATCATCAACGCCGTCACGGTGGACGACAGCCAGCAGGTCAACCTCGAAGTGCGCGTGCTCGAGGCGAAGCGCAATGCCGGACGCGACCTCGGTGTGTCGATCAAGAGCACCAACAGTCGGGGCACGACCCGGGTCGGAACTGGTATTGCCACCGTGGACAAGGACGGGGCGGAGCTCGGGGCAGGCGACCTTGTCAGCGGTCTGCTTTCGAACAGCAATCCCTTCGCAGCCTTGATCACGCGCGTCATCGACAGCAACATCAAGGTCGATCTGATCATTGAAGCCCTTGAGGCCAAGGGCGTGGTGCGCACGCTGGCAGAGCCGAACCTGACCACGCTCTCCGGCGAGGCGGCCAGCTTCAACGCCGGCGGCCAGGTCCCCATCCGCAGCGTCGACGCCAATGGCCAGGTCCAGATCGAGTACAAGCAGTTCGGCGTCAATCTGAATTTCACGCCGATCGTGCTCGCTGACGACAAGATCCACATCAAGCTGGCACCGGAGGTCAGCGACCTGACCGGCTTCACCACCGCCGGCGATCCGATCTTCACCAACCGCAAGCTGGAAACCGTCGTCGAACTGCGCGATGGCCAGAGCTTCGCGGTCGGCGGGCTTCTGTCCAGCAAGACCACCAAGCTGCAGAACCAGGTGCCATGGCTCGGCCAGGTACCCGTCATCGGGACGCTGTTCCGCAATTCCAGCAACCAGAAGGAAGAAACCGAACTGGTTGTCATCGTCACGCCGCATCTCGTGCGGCCGGTGAAGCCCGGCGAGCAACTGGCGACGCCGCTCGACAAGACCCGGCCCGCCAACGATCCCGAATTCTTCGTGCTCGGCCAGCTCGAAGTCAACAAGGACATGATACGGAAATACGAGACGGGCGACGGCGTCACCGGCCCCTATGGCCATATGCTCGACTTCAAATCGAAGGACAAGATGCTTTATGTCAAGAAATAGCGCCTTGATCCTCATTCTGTGTGCCGGGTCGCTTTCGGGCTGCGCCGCGGACTATCTGAACCATTACGACACCGTGACCTTGGCCGCCGGCGACACGCAGAAGTTCAACTCGATGCTGCAGACGGTCGATCCGCTCAATCCGGCCTCCAGGAACACGCATATCGAAGGCGACGGCACGCGCGCTGCCGCCGTTGCCCAAAATTACAAATTCCCGCCGCCACCGCCGCCGCCACCAGCCATCACGGTCAATGTCGGCGGGTCGGGCGTGACAAAGCAGTGAACTGAACGAAAGGATGCGGAGGGCGCCGGGCATGCGAGGGCCCTTGCGCAAGAGAGCAGAGAGAACGGTCATGTTGAGGACCATTCGTGCCTTCTGGAACGATCAACGCGGCATCGCGATGATCCTCGTCGCCATCATGATCCCGGTGCTTATCGGCTTTGCGGTGCTGGCGATTGATGTGAGCCGGCTCAACGGGCTTCATAATGACCTGCAGAAGGGTGCCGATGCGATGGCGCTCGCTGGCGCTGGAGAGCTCGACGGCAAGACGGACGCCATCGTGCGCGCCGACCGCGCCCTAGCCACTCTGGTGCTCGGCAACACCTACTTTTCCTCCGATGCCGCCGGCGGCCCCCAAGCTCTACTACGAGCCGGCGTGACGAGACGCTATCTTCGTTCCATCCCTGCCAGTGACGAGACGGCAATAGGAGCTGCGGACGTCATCACGGATGAGGTTGCCGGTGCCAGTTCGGCCCGGTTCGTCGAGGTCACCGCTACTCCGGTCGGGTTCTCCGCGATATTCCCGGTGTCGATCGTTGGCGGCGGAAGCGGTTCGTTCAATATCGGCGCCGTTGCTGTAGCTGGCTTCAATCGTGCGGTTTGCGACTTCACGCCGATGTTCATCTGCAACCCCTATACGAACCTGGCCAATCTTGCCTCGGCAATTCAAGGGCACAAGCGGTCGATGATGGTCCTCAAGCAGCAAGGCCCCGGCGCGCAGTTTGGACCCGGTAACTACGGGTTTCTACAGACACCTGACGGCGGCACTGGCACCACGGAAATCACACAAATGGTCGCGGCCGTAAGCCCGAAGGCATGTTATAGCCAGAACGGCGTCCGTACCGGCCCAGGCAACAGACCGCCGATCAATGACGGCTTCAACACACGATTTGACATCTACCCCAATGGGAACGGCAGCGGCGTCGATCCTGTTACCGATCCGCCCGCACCAAACACAATCAAGGGCATGGTGACCGACGTGAAGGGCAAGAATTGCGGTTACGTCGCCCCGAGCGGCACCCAGCTGTCGAGCTACAAAGCCCTTCCGCAGGATACTTGCCTTCCGAACTGCACGTCACCGCAGCCGGACCGGTTGGGTGACGGCGACTGGGACCGCAAGGGGTACTGGAACGTCAACCATACCCCGGCAATCACTTCATGGCCGCCTGCCGGCACTGGACTAGACGCTAATGCGAGCCGCTATGAGGTCTATCAATGGGAACTGCAGAACCTTGCCAACCACGGCGCAGAACCCGTTACCCCGGCTTGTAATACCTCTTCGACGGACCCGGCTCGCCGGCTTGTCTATGTGGCGATACTGAATTGCGACACGACCAATGGTGGGGTCAGCGTGCAGGGCAATGGTGGCCCGTACCCTGTCGATGCCTTTGCCAGTTTCTTCCTGACACAACCGGCGGACAGTCCGCCTAATGCCAACGTCTACGGCGAGATCGTCGACATCTCGTCTCAGTGGGGCACAGGCACCCTGACCAAGTTCCAAAGAGACGAGGCGCAGCTTTACCGATGAAGCTCACTGTCCTATTCGTCCTGCTATCCTCGCCGGCGATGGCCCAGACGTCGGATGCCGGCTGTAACGCTCTAGGTGTTTCAGCCGCCGCCGCTGCATCGCAGCTTAAGCAGCCGATCGCGGTCATTGCCGGAACTGCAATTTCACGAGGTCATGCAGGTGACGACTGAAAGCCCCAAGGCAAATGCCGCCGACAGGCGGCTACCGTATGTCGCGATCGTCGACTGCACGGCCAACAATGTTCACGGCGGCGGACAGACCTTGCCCGTGCAGGCATTTGCGAGTGTGTTCTTGACGGAGCCGGCCGGGGGGCCACCCAACGCCGACATCTATGGCGAGATCGAGGATATCAGCACTGTCGCCGGCCAAAACACGCTGAAGAAGCTGCAGCGTAACGAAGCGCAATTGTACCGGTAGCGCCATGTTCATCGCACTCAGACAATTCCTCCGGCTGTTCCACCACGACGAACAAGGCGCTGCCCTGGTCGAGGTGGCGATCGTTACGCCATTCGTATTGCTGCTGTCGGCCGGTGTCTTCGAGTTCTCGAACATCTTCAACACGCGCCTGCTTCTCGAAGCCGGCGTAGAGGATGCCTCTCGCTATATGGCGCGCTGCAGCAGTGACTGGAACACTTGTTCGGGATTGGCAAAAAATCTGGCAGTGAATGGGGCCATCACGAATGGTAGCGCGAGGGTTACCGGGTGGACCACGAGTCAAGTCACCATCAGCAAGACATCGACCGCGGCGATCGATGCCGCGACCGGTACCCAGCTTTATCTCAGCAGCACCGGCACCGTCGATGTCGTGCAGGTCAGCACCGCATATCCGTACCCTACTCTGGGCCTCTGGTCCTATCTTGGCTTCGGCGCCCTCACGCTTTCGGTACTCCATCAGGAGCGTGTCTTCGGATGGTGATGTCGCACGACACGTTCTGGAGAAACCAATCCGGCGCGACAATGGTCGAGATGGCCATTGCAATGCCGCTGCTGCTGACGCTTCTCCTCGGCTTCGTCGACTTCGGCTACGCCTTCTACCAGTGGAACGCCGGCAACAAAGCGGTGCAGGCCGGCGCCAGGCTGGCGCAGATTTCCGCTCCGATCGCCAGCGGACTTCTGCTCGAGGCAAAAACACCCAGCGACTCACTGGATGTGGGAAAAGCGGTTCCAGCCAACACCTACAGCTACATCTGTACGGCCAATGCCGCCGGAGTTGTATCCTGCACCTGTGGAACAGGCGCTACATGCCAGAACCTCAATGTGAGCCAAGCCGCTTTCGATTTTATTTTTAGTGGCAGCAGCACACGGCCGGGAATGCTGACATTCCTGCCAACTCTTCTGAAATCCGAGGTCCAGATTCAGTACCAGGCTTCGGGCCTCGGTTACTGGACGCGCCCCAACGGAGCGGTACCGACGATCACCGTCAGCGTTGTCAATCATCCCTTCCAGTTCTTCTTTCTGGCCGGGTTTCGCGGATTCGGAACCATCACCATGCCCTCGATGCTGAGCACGGTCACGGGCGAAGACATGAAGAGCACGTATCCATGAATGCCATCAACACCAAGGTCCTGCCGACCAAGCGAAAGCAGGTCGCGCTGTTTTCGTCGGATCCGAATTTCAAGCGGGATGTCACAACGCGGCTCGATGCGCTGGCGATCTATGACGTGCGGATCTCGGAGACCGGTGATTTCCTCAAGGGGCCGCCCGCCGATACGCGCCCGGGCATCGTCATCCTCGATCTCGGCGATGGCGAATTGCTCGCCAGCCCTGGCATCGTCGAGGCGCGCGCGCTGTGGGCGACCGTGCCGCTGATTGCGGTTTCCAATGAGCTGACGTCGGAGCAGACGCGCGTGCTGGTGCGCATGAACGCCTCCGACTGGCTGCACAAGCCGCTCGACGGCAAGGAACTGCTCAACGCCGTCACCTTCCACGACACTGGCAGCCAGGGAGCGAAGAGCCGCATCATCACCTTCATCAGCGCCAGCGGCGGCGCGGGTGCCACGACGCTTGCGCTCTCGGCGGCGGAGTTCCTGGCCTCGAAATCGGCCGAACGCGCGGCTTCGACCTGCCTGGTCGATCTCGATTTCCAGAGCGCCAATTGCGGCGCCTATCTCAACCTGTTCAACCAGTTCGATCTTGCTGGCATAATCGGCCAGCCGGATCGGCTCGATGTCGAACTCATGGACGTCATCAAGCTGTCGCGACCGTCCGGCCTCACCCTTTATGCCTTCGAGCGGCCGCAACTGCCATTCGAGCCGCAGGGCGCCGATTTCGTCTTCCGGCTGCTGGACCTTGTCGCCTACCGGTTCGACGACATCGTCATCGACCTGCCCAACCTCGAAACGCCCTGGCACGATTCCGTGCTGTCGACGAGCGACGAGATCTTCATCGTCTTCGAACTCAATGTCGCTTCGCTTCGGCAAGGCAAACGGCTCTACAAGAAGATCCGTGAGCTGCGCGGCAATGCCGTCAACATCACCCTGGTGGCCAACAAGCACAAGCGCAAATGGTTCGGCAATCACTTCTCGCGCAGTGAGCTGGAGAAGATCTTCAAGGCGCCGCACATCAAGTCGGTCGCCCTCGACAATGCGCTGCTGGCCGACGCCTTGAATCGCGCGATGCTGCCGTCGGAAGTGGATGGGCGGGCGCGCTTCAACAAGGATCTGAAGAAGATGTTCCGGGAGCGGCTCGGCGATGCGGCCCGCTAGCTATCCCCGCTTTCGGCTGGCAGCCGCCTGCCTTGTCGGCCTGGCGCTTGTGCTTGCCGCCGCACAAATCGCGTCGGCGGGCAGCCGCCCGCCATTGCCGGCCATGGGTCCCAGCTTGCGCAAGATGGTGGCGTTTCCCACCGCCGAGACCGTTGGAACCATCATCATCCGCAAGCAGGAAAAAGCGCTCTACCTGGTGACCGGCCGGGGCAAGGCGCTGCGCTACCAGATCAGTGTCGGACGGGATGGATTTGGCTGGACGGGTACGGTCCAGGTGGGGGCAAAGACGGAATGGCCCGAATGGCGGCCGCCCAGGGAAATGCGTGCCCGCCAGCCGGAGTTGCCGGAGATGGTTCCCGCGGGGCCGTACAATCCGCTCGGCGCCAGGGCGCTATATCTGCTTCGGGATGGTCGCGATACGCTGTATCGCATCCATGGCACCAACGACCCTTCCGGCGTGGGTTTCGACGGGACGTCGGGCTGTTTTCGCCTGACCAATACCGATGTCATCGATCTTTTCAGGCGCGTGCCGGTCGGCACCAAGGTGGTGGTCCAATGACGACGATCAGCGATCCGGACGAATTGGTGGCAGCGGTGGAACCGTTATTGCTCGACAAGGAGAAGAGCCGGTCCAGACTTGCCGTTGCCATTTGTGTCGGCCTGACGCTGTTTGCTCTTCTGAACGCCACCGCGGCCGTCTATCTCTATCGTGGCATCAACGACCTGCGCGCGCTTGAGGCGCGGCTGGAGGACCTCGGCCAGTTCGAGCAGCGAATGAGCGCGCGGCTGGATACGGTCAACAACGGATTTCAAAGCCGGTTCGAGGCGTTGGATGATCGGCTGCGGGCAAGCTTTGGCGAGGTCAACGCCAACATCGCCCGGCAGGCACCGGAAATGTCGGGAAATCACGGTGGCGACGAGCCGCGCGTCGTGGAGCTTTCCCCGCCCGTCGAAGCGCCGGCGGCAGTTGCCAGCGCCTCCGAACCGGACGCCCAGCCTGCCGTCGAGGACCTGCCGCGGGCGCCTCGAAGGAGGCCGGCTCCGGCGGTGCCTCCGGCGCCAAGTTCCAACTACCAGCGGATCGTATCCCCCGAGGGCAAGGTCACCTATCACAAGATAAACTGATGCATTGCCGCCCAAAAGTGATTTCGGTTTTGGGACAACGGCATGCATGGAAACAAAAGACTGAAGCGCGTCGTCTGAAGCCGTTTCGGCGCGACGCGCTGTAGGGTCTGCTCTGGCGGTACAAGCGCGGCGAACGGCCGGCGCCCGACTAGAAATCTCTCTGCAGTGCCAGAACCCGGACACGCCGCGATTCAACGCGCATCCTGAGCTCACCCAGATAGGCAAAGTGACAATAGGCGCACGCCGCCACTCCCATGACCGACAGCAGGCCGTTCAGCCAGGTGAAGTCCATCACCAGTGAGAATTGAAAGCCGCTCGGCGCTGTAAACGCGGCAATGGTGCTTGCCGTCTGCGAGTGGCCGCCGATGAAAATCATCGATGCCGCGACGATCAAGGTGCCATGGTTGGCAAGAAAGAAAGCCGCCGAGCTTCTGGCCCGACATGCGACCCAGCAGACTCCCAGGACGGCGCCCAGCAAGGCAAAGTCCAGGCCCATCGACCCCGCCAGATAGAAATCGACCTGTTGCCAGAACATGCCGGACGACGGGTGCAAGGCAAGCCAGATCCTCCACATATCGGCGCTTGCCGGATAGGTTCCGAGCAGGACCGTGGCTGTTCGCTCTGTCGCCAGGATCAGCAGGACAA
Source organism: Mesorhizobium sp. B2-4-12 (assembly GCF_006441575.1). Lineage (NCBI taxonomy): Bacteria > Pseudomonadati > Pseudomonadota > Alphaproteobacteria > Hyphomicrobiales > Phyllobacteriaceae > Mesorhizobium > Mesorhizobium sp. B2-4-12. The sequence continues at coordinate 9,192 of NZ_VFVC01000055.1, read as the reverse complement.
AAGCCGGAAAGACGAAAAGTAAGAGTGGTTTGCGCTTCATGATGCCTCGCAATCTGGCGGCAGATTACGCCACATGGGTTGCGCGAGACTTAACGGGACGTTTTGCATTTGTATCGGCAACGGTCGGCAAGTGCGGGCGAAGATCCCCTCCGCGTACCACCGGGAATCTGCTGCCAAGAACTTCGCGCTTTCTTGCAGCGCCCTTGTTCACGCCGGCGGCCTTCACCCACAACCTCAGCGGGTCCGGGTTATGTGCCATTTTTGCTACATTCCGCAAACTTATGCTCGGAGCCGCCCCTCCTAGTACAACTAAATCAGTAAATACTAACGCAATATGCGATTTTGCGGGATATTGAGCAAAGCCAGCTGGGGTAGTTTGGGTTGCAGCGCTCTTTAAAAAAGGCGCGGGAAAACGTGGGTGGGAAAATGAAGACGACAGGTTCTTCGACCATTGGCAAGCGCCTTGGTCTTTTGGTGACGGTATCGCTTCTGGCTTGCGGCAGTGCCGATGCCCTGACGCTGAAGGAAGCCATGGCGGTCGCCGTGGAGTCCAATCCCGAGATCGGCCAGGCCATCGAAAACCGCGAGGCGATCGAATTCGAATTGCGTCAGGCGAAAGGGCTCTATCTTCCCAGTGTGGACGTGGAGGCATCCGCCGGGGCTCGCCGCCTGGACAACTCGTCCCGCCGCGCGCTTTCCATTGACAAGGACAGCCTGTATCCATCCGAGGCCGATCTCGTGGTTTCGCAGACGGTCTATGACAGCGGCGCAAGGCGGGCCGAGATGAACCGTCAAGCCTCGCGGGTCGATGGCGCTTCGTTCCGCGTGCTGGAGCGGTCCGAATTCATCGGGCTCTCGGTTGTCCAGGACTATCTTGAATATATGCTGCAGGCTTCAATCGTCACCGAAGCGAAGAAGAACCTGGGGTTCCATCAAGCAATTCTCCACGACATCAAGGAAGGCATTGCGGGCGGCGGATTGAACGAAGCCGATCGGCAACAGGCCGAGGAGCGGCTGTTTGCGGCCAAGGCCCGCATGCAGGAAGCCTCGGAAGAGCTGGAGGCTTCGAGGATACGGTTCTTCAAGACTGTCGGGAAGCCGCTGACCAATGCGTCGAGGCCAGGCGATGTTTCCGCTGCGCTGCCGAAATCGCTGGATGATGCGCTGGGCTTGGCGCGGCAGAACAACCCACGCGTCCACATGGCCAACAGCGATATCGACGCTGCGGCCTCGCTGGTCGACGCGGCCCGGGCGAAATACGGCCCTTCGATTGTCGCCGAAGGCACTGCACGGGCCGGATACGATATCGACGGCGACAACGGCGACACATCCGACCTGCAGGCGCGCCTGGTGTTGCGCTGGAACCTCTATCGGGGCGGGATAGACAAGGCCAATGAGCAGGAGCAGATCCGTCGCACCAGCGAACAGCGGCTTGCCCTGCATCAGGTCCTGCGCGAAATCGAGGAGGCTGTCCGCACTTCGTGGGATCGCCGCTTCCGGCAAGCCGATCTGGCAAAGACCCTGAAGCTGCAGGCCGCCACCAATGAGAGGCTGGTCGCGTCGTATCGCGAACAGTTCAAGGTTGGGCAGCGCTCGCTGCTCGACGTGCTTGACGCGCAGAATACGCGTTTCAACACGGCGACGCTGGCCGATACCGCCTCGTATGCCTCGCTGTTCGCCCAATATCGCCTGCTGGCAGCGACGGGACAGCTTCTGAAGACGATGGATATTCAGCCGGCCAAACAGGCCACGGCCTATGCGCAGACAGAGTTTGCCGTTCCGCCGACAGCGGAGACCGAAACCTATGCACGGACGCCGTCGGAGCAGAAGAACGATCTGCCTTTCGACATCCTGGCCCCGGTAAGGAAGAAATGAGGTTTGACTGAAGTCCTGGCGGACGGGTCGTGAACAAGCAGCCAAATATCCTGACCCCTAAAGAGGCCTTCAAGGCCTGCTTTTCGGCGGTTGCCGCCTATCTCGGCCGGCCGAGCGCGGAAACCGTGCTTTTTGCCGGGGTGCCTGTTTCAGAGACGCGCATCGAGATCGCCGAGATCAGGCATCTTGCCGAGCGCATCGGCCTCGAGGTCAAGGAGTTCAATCACCGCGACTTCCTGAGCGGTCGTGTCGATCTTCCGGCGATTCTCTTCCGTGCCAGTCAATCGCCCATCGCCTTGTTGTCGGAAATCGACGGTGGAGACTATCTCACCGCCCCGCAGGAAGACGGGCGCACGACCATGGGCAGGTCTGAACTGGCCGCGAGTTACATCATCGGCGGCGCGTCCTTCTCGATCACCTACGCCAACGCCACCGAGGCAATGAACGTCGGTTCGGCGCAGAAAATCGAACGGCGCCATTGGCTGACGGGTACGATGGGCGCTTTCTGGCGCACCTATTCGAAGGTCGTCCTGTCGGCGATATTCATCAATCTTCTGGCCATTGCCTCCCCGATCTTCACCATGAACGTCTATGACAGGATATTGCCCAACAAGGCGATATCCACGCTCTGGGTGCTGGCGATCGGGATCGGCGCCGTCATCCTGTTCGACCTGCTTCTGAAGACGGCGCGGGCTTCGCTGATCGACTATGCCGGACGAAAGGCCGATCTTCGGATATCGTATCTTTTGTTCGAAAAGGTGCTCAACTCGTCGCTGTCGGCGCGCCCTGGCTCGACCGGCGAATACGCAAATCGGGTCACTCAATATGAGTTCGTGCGAGAGTTCTTTACCTCGAACACCATCAGCGTCTTCATCGATACGGCCTTCGTCTTCGTCTTTCTGCTCGTCATCTACGCGATCGGCGGATGGCTGGTAATCATACCGGCGCTGGCCTTCGTCGCATCCGTCATAGTCGGCCTGGTCACGCAGCGGCGCATCGGCAAGCGGGTGGCCGCCTCGATGAACGAGGCTTCGCAACGCCAGGCCCTGCTGGTCGAGTCCATTTCCACACTGGAAACAATCAAGTCGCTGCGCGCCGAAGCGTATCTCTTGAGGAAATGGGGCGAGCACTCGAAGAACGCCGCCAACACATCCGAGAAGATCAAGCAGCTTTCGGCGGCCGCGGGAAACATCACCCAAGCCATTCAGCAGCTGGTGACCGTCGCTCTGGTCGTGGCTGGCGCCTATGCCTTTTCCGAAGGGCACGTCTCGACAGGAGCGATCATAGGAACGGTGATGCTGGCGAGCCGTGCCGTGGCTCCGCTCGGCCAGATCGCAATCACCCTGTCCAGGTTTCGCCAGGCCATGCTCTCGTTGAGGATGGTGAACTCGATCATGGCTCAGCCGGAGGACCGGCCGGACACGGTTGGCTTCGTCAACCGCCCCATCCGCAACGGCGCGATGGTGTTCAAGAATGTCGGGTTCGTCTATCCCGGTTCGGAAAACGAGGTGTTGTCCGGCCTGAATTTCCCGGTGAAACCGGGAGAGCGGATCGGCATCATCGGCCGTATAGGATCGGGCAAGACGACGATGGGGCGGCTGATCGGCAGGCTTTTCCTGCCGACCTCTGGAGAGCTTTTGCTGGATGGCATCGATATCCGCCAGTATCACCCTTCGGAGGTGCGCCGCGCCGTAGGCATTGTCGCGCAGGCCGGCGATCTGTTTTCGGGCACCATCAAGGAAAACCTCCTGATGGCACATCCGGAAGCAACCGACGAGCAGATCATCGAAGCCGCCAAGGCCGCCGGCGTCGATGAATTTGTCTCTCGCCACCCGCGCGGCTACGACATGAATGTCGGCGAGCGAGGCACCAATCTCTCCGGAGGTCAGAGGCAGACCGTGGCGATTGCACGACTGCTTTTGACCAAACCGAAAATTGTCTTCTTGGACGAGCCGTCGGGCTCGATGGATCTGGCCTCGGAGCGGCAGCTGATAAAACAGCTCAAATCGGCTTTTGACCGGGATACGACGCTGATCGTCTCAACCCACCGCTTCAGCATGCTCGAGTTGGCCGAACGGCTTATTGTCATCGACCAAGGCCGGATCGTTGCCGATGGACCGAAAGAACAAGTCATTCAAGCGCTACAGAAAAACAGCGCCTGAAGAAGAGAACCATGTCGAGCCCGGTCTCGACGTAATGGGGCATGGGAAATGCTTGCAAGGGAAGACCGCCCGCCGCTTTTTGCGACGGCGTCCATATTCATCATAGCGGCGCTCTTTGTCGCATTTATTGCTTGGGCGTCCTTTGCCGAGGTGGACGAAATCGCGCGCGGTGACGGCAAGGTCATACCGGCCTCAAAGACCCAGATCATTCAAGCCAGCGAGCCGGGTGTCGTTCAGGAAATAGCGGTGCAGATCGGCCAAATCGTCAAAAAGAACGATCTTATCATACGCCTCGACAACACGTTGAATACCTCCAGTCTCGGTGAACAGCAGGCGAAGGCGCGTGCGCTTGAAGCGCGCATCGCCAGGCTCAAATACGAACAGACCGGCAATCTCGCGGGCTCGTTCCCTTGCCCCCAGGACATACAATCGGTTGCTCCGCAAATTTGCGACAATGAGCAAAACCTGCTCGTCGCCCGGCGCGAGAACTTTGACAACAAGCTGTCAGTACTCAAGTCGCGCCTCGACCAGCGCCAAAGGGAACTGGACGAGGCGAACGCCAATTCCGAGCGCCTGATCAAGAACCTGGCGGTAAGCGACCAGCAGACGAAGCTGGTCGAGTCGATGGCAAAGAAAGGCTTGATGGCCAGAACCGAGCAGCTGAAGGCCGAGCAGCAGCAAACCGAACTCAACGGCCAGTTGAATTTGGCCGGCGAGACGATAAGGAAAGCCAAGTCGGCGATCACCGAAGCCCAGCTCCAGGTCGATGAGCTGGGCCTGCAGTTGAAGCAGGAGGCACTGGGTGATCTGACACAGGCGCTCGCTGATCTTTCGGTGGTGGATGAGACCATCCGCGGTGCAACCGACAAGGTCGCACGCACCGACATCCGCTCTCCCGTGGACGGCATCGTCAACACGCTGGAGCTGAACACGGTTGGCGCCTTCGTGCAGCCAGGGGCCATCGTTGCCGGAATCGTGCCCACTTCCGAGACTTTGCTGGTCGAAGCGCGTGTTTCGCCACGCGACGTCGCCTTTATCCGCCCGGATCAGGATGCCCTGATAAAGGTCACCGCCTACGATTTCTCGATCTTCGGCGGCATCGAAGGCAAAGTCTCCAACATCACCGCGGACAGCCTTGTCGACCAGAAAACCGGAGAGCCGTACTACCAGGTTCGTGTTGCCACCGAAAAGTCGACGCTCGAGAGAGATGGAAAGGCCTATTCGATCATCCCCGGCATGATCTGTTCTGTCGACATCAAGACCGGGCGCAAGACAATCCTGACCTACCTTTTGAAACCGATCAACAAGGCGCGAGAGGAGGCAATGAGTGAACGATAGCGTCGCCTCCTCCCCTCCACCCCAAGGTGCCCGGCCGCTCCTGCCCCTCGCAACAGAGGATTTTGGGCTGGAATTCCGGGTTGTGACGCGCGGTGGCGTACGGCGCGGCATACGGCTGGAGCGGGCTTTCTGGATTTCGCTCAAGCAGATGGCGGAGAACAGGCGATGCACGATCGGTATGCTGATTGACGAAATCGCTGGCAATCACTCCGAGACGGGAAACCTGACGTCGGCAATTCGGGTGGCTTGCATACGCGCACTTGCCAACGAAAACCTGACTTTGCGCAAGCTGGCATCGATCAAAACGGTCAACGCCATTCTGGTCGCTTGTCCCTCGCCCGCCTTCGCTCTTGCATCGTCGAAGAAGATCCTGACGTTCAATGCGGCTTTCCAGCAATTGGTCAAGCGTCAGCTGCCCATGACGCCGAACGATGACGCGCGCCAAGACCTCAAGCTGGCATTGGACATCGGTGTGGCCGACATATTCGCGCGCCTCGACGCCAACGGCGAAACCCCGGTGACAAGCGGCTTCGTCATTGGCGCCGGCGAACGTCGCTATCGAGGCCAGTTGAACGCGGTGCGCGCGCCTGTGCTGGAGCCCGAATTGTTGATGGCGTTTGTCTTCAACGGCTGACTGCTCAATGCGGATTGGAGGCGTCCGCCCTGGCTGTCACTGATCATCCGTCAAACCCTCGCCGGGTGCGACCGACTGGAAGTTACCCTTGAGGTCGGCCACTTGCGCGGCACCGGCTTTCGTCCCGTGAATCCAGGCCCGGTCGGTGCTGAACGAATACAGCGGCTGATAGTCCGGGAGGTCGCTATCCCTGAGGACCTTGTTGCCAAGGCTGTCCAGAATGAACGCGCCGCTTGCGGTGCTCACCGCAAGCACGGCATGAAAGAACCTGCGCTTGCGATCCTGGAGCACCACCAGCGACATGCTTTGCGCCGGAATACCCGCCTGCAGCAACGCCGTCATCTTGAGAATGGCAAAATCCTCGCAGTCGCCAGCGCGATTTGCAAGAACCTCCGAAGGTTTCGCCCAATAGTCGAGCTTGCCGTATACGTCGATGTCGCTTTTGTAGGCGATGAAGTGATTGATGCTGCTGTTGACGAACGACAGTTTTTCGCTGAAGGGCTTGTCCCGAGCGATCGAGACGATGTTGGCGAAAATCTGGCTCTTGCGTCCGCAATCGCTGTCCGGCGTGCAACTGGATATGGCCTGGTAGACGGGTGCCCAGCGCGCCGAAACGGGAAAATTATGCATGGACAGGGCAACCGACCCGAACACACCCGGGATGATCGTCGCCGTCTGCATGGGGTCGACACCGGGGTTGTCTTGGGCCGTCGACGTGCCGGTTCCGCCATCCGCGGAAACGGGACCGTAGCCGTTCAAAGCAATGCCGATCTGGCCAATGCTGATCTGGCCAATGCTGACCTGATAAGACGGGACGGGCTGCCAGGATTCATACCGCTGCAGGGAGATGCCGCCGAGACAAGGCGGCGCCTGAACCGTCTCCAGGGCCGGCTTCGCGGGAAGGGAACCCTTGAAAACCTGGCTGGCAAGGGCCGGCTGCGCCAGGCCCGCGAGGCCAGCCGCCAGCAGGAGCAGTTTGATTCGGGTTGTTCCCGGAACATTTTTTTGTTTTTTCATAACGCCCACCTTTGACTGTGGACGCTACCAACCCTGTCTCAAATTACTGGAAAGGAAGGTGGGTAACTTTCTAAAAATATGCATCAGCTATTTTGTGTAAAATTTTATTCACATTTATACTTCTGTTTACCAAAACTCCCCACCGATACCGGCTACCGAACTCACCCTCTCAGGTGAGATATAACTTATTATATGTAGCTCGTTTACCAAGCGTAAAAAAGCTTATCGAAGGCATATTCAAATATATAGAATAGATTGACGGACCGTTGCAAAACCGACGCATCGCCTGTCTCTTTCCGGGAAATGCCGGAGGGGTTTTAGCTATGGCGACCAGTATTGAGTTGGACAACGTTTCGGGTTCGTGGGACGAGCATCACGTCTCCGGCGATCATCATGATCTGACAGCGCAGGTGCAGATTGCTCAAGCCGCCCCGGCGGACCAGGCAGCGGCGCCGGCTCAAACCGCACCGGCCGCGGCCGAACCTGTCCCGGTCGATGTCGGTGGCGGCGCGCCCGTGAATGCTCCACCGGCGGCAAATATCCCGCATGAATACGTCGCCGACGCGAGCAACATCGTCAAACTCCCGGCCAATGTTTCGATCGACAACATCAAGGTTGACGGTCACAACCTCTTGCTTGAACAGGCGGACGGCTCCGTCATCGTCATCAAGGACGGCGCCTTGAATGTGCCGACCTTCGTCATCGGTGACGTCGAGGTGCCGCGCGTTGCCTTGATCGCGGCGCTTGAGGCAAGCCACATCGATGTCGCCTTCGGCGCGGACGGGTCGATCTCGGCTGGCGGAAATGGCTCGCAAAGCAGCGCTGGTGGAAATTTCGAACAGCCTGCCGGCGGCATTGGTGACGGATTTGGACTATCGGCGCTGTTGCCGCCGACCGACCTCCAGTTCGGGCAGCCGGATAACCGCGAGCTCTTCACGGGCCTTGTCAGGCCAAATTCCATACCGTCGATCGGGCTCATCGGGGAGGCGACCGTCTCCGAAGCTGGCCTGCCTGCACACAATGGCGAACCCGCCGGTTCGGCCTTTGGTTCCAACTCGGAGATGACCTCCGGGACTATCGGCTTCACGTCGCCCGACGGCGTATCGCAGGTCACGCTCGGCGGCCATGCCCTGACTACGGTGCCGCAGACCTTCACCGACGCCACGGGTTCGCTGACGGCGAGCTATGCCTTCGATGCCGCAACCGGTATCGGCACGATCAACTACTCCTATACACTTGCCAACAACACCTCTGGCGACAACACGAGCGTCACTTTCGTGGTTGGCGTGACGGACGCCGACGGCGATGCGGCGCCTCCCGGCAACCTGACCATCAACATCGTCGACGACCAGCCGACGGCGCATGCCGACGCGCTGACGATCGCGGCGGCGGACTTTGCCGGCCATGGCGGCAACGTCATCACCGGCGCCGGCGAGGACAGCCCGGCCGCTGGGGCCGACGTGCAGGGCGCCGACGGCGCCAGCGTCACCTCGGCCTATGGCAAGGACGGCGCCGGCTCGGCGCAGGCCGTGACGGCCGGCGGCGTGTCGGTCGCGGGCCAGTACGGCACGCTGCTGCTGCACGCGGACGGTTCCTACACCTACACCCGCGCGGCGGGCACGCCCGGCGGCGTGGACGACGTGTTCCACTATACGCTGACCGACGGCGACGGCGACCAGTCGCCGACGACGCTGACGCTCCACATCGACAATGCCGGCGTGACGGTGACCCCGCCCGCCATCGGCACGGCCGCCGATACGGTCTACGAAGCGGGCCTGGCCACCGGCTCGCAGCAGGGCCCGACGCAGACGGTCGCGACCGGCACGATCGCGGTCGGCGCGCCCGATGGCGTCGCCTCGATCACCGTCGGCGGCGTCGCGGTGGCGCTCGACGGCAGCCACACCACGGTCGCCGACGGCACGCGCGGCAGCCTCGACGCCTGGTGGAACGGCACCGCCATCCAGTACCAGTACACGCTGACCCACAACCATCTCGAGAGCCCGGCCGCCAACAACGGCCAGGACCTCGAGGCGCAGCCGCAGTTCGCCGTGGTGGTCCACGACCAGGACGGCAGCACCGGCAATGGCAGCCTGACCATCAACATCGTCGACGACCAGCCGACGGCGCATGCCGACGCGCTGACGATCGCGGCGGCGGACTTTGCCG
>NZ_VFVC01000054.1:0-36694 GCF_006441575.1 Mesorhizobium sp. B2-4-12 | reverse complement strand
TTGATTTTTCGGTCGAATCAATCGAAAAGGTCGGCGCAGCCCCTCATCCGCCTGCCGGCACCTTCTCCCCGTATAGTAACGGGGAGAAGAGAGCTGGCCGCAATCTTGGCGGCCTTCTTACAACGCTGGCGATTAGCGAAACGATCAATGACGGCGTTCCTTCTCCCCGTCACTATACGGGGAGAAGTGCCCGGCAGGGCGATGAGGGGCAGCGCCGACCTGGCTTGAAGCGCGGACAGGACGAAACCGCGCCGTCAAATTCGTTAAATGAACTGCACCTGGACGATCTCATAGCCGCGCGCACCACCTGGCGCATTGACCTCGATGGCGTCGCCGACTTCCTTGCCGATCAGCGCCCGCGCGATCGGCGAGGAGATCGAGATGCGGCCGGACTTCACGTCGGCTTCCTGGTCGCCGACGATCTGGTAGGTCTTCTTTTCCTCGGTGTCCTCATCGACCAGCACGACGGTGGCGCCGAACTTGACCTTGTCGCCGCTGAGCTTGGTGACGTCGATGACTTCGGCGCGCGCGATCAGGTCCTCGAGTTCGTTGACGCGGCCCTCGTTGAGGCTCTGCGCCTCCTTGGCGGCGTGATATTCGGCATTTTCGGACAGGTCGCCATGCGAGCGCGCTTCAGAGATCGCCTCGATGATGCGCGGCCGCTCTTCCTGCTGGCGCCAACGCAGTTCTTCCTTCAATGACGCGAACCCCTCGCCTGTCATCGGGACCTTGTTCATGATGCCTGACCTTTCTGCCGCCGCCCCCGCGTTTCGGGGGAAGCCTTGTCGTTGGGTACAAAAAGAAAACGGTCCGGCAGCCTCGGGCTAACGGAACCGTTTCACCGCAATTTCCCCCAATATAGCAATCTTCGCGGGTTTTTCACGCCCAAAAAAGCGGTTTTGCAAAAATCGTCACCGCTTTCGCGAGCCGGGCGACGGCGAGGCAAGGTGGCGACAAAAAGCGGCCGCGATCGCTCGCGGCCGCTTCGGGACCCTTGGAGGCCAGGTCAGCTGCGCATGAAATGGTTGATCTGCTCGGCCAGCATGCCGTATTCGCGCGACCCCTTGCCGATACGCTTCTCGATCTCCGCCAGCTGCTGCTGGGCGCCGGCCAGATCGCCGATCTGGAGATGCGCTTCGCCGAGATATTCCCGCACCAGCGTGTAGTTCGGGTCGATGCGCAGCGCCTCTTCGTAATAGCCGAGGCCTACGGCGACACGGCCGGAATGGCGGTGCGAATAGCCGAGATAGTTGAGGATGCGCGGATCCTGCTTGTTGGCGGCAAGGGTGAGCACCGAGATCGCCTCGTCATAGCGCCCGGCCATCGCCAGGTCGTGACCGGCTTCATAGATGCTGTCGTCGTCCAACATGCCTTCCTGGGGCGCGACGCACTTTTTCTTCTTCTTGTCCCAGACCTCGCCCTTCTTGCACTGGGTAACAGTCTGGCCGCCGCCCGAACTGTCGCCGCCCGCGGCGAACGCCGGAACGGCAAGAAACTGCAGAGCGATTAGCGCGCTCGCCGTCTGGATCAGCACTCTTTTATGCATCGAAGCCTCCTGGAGGGGTGAGAATAGAACACTAACGCCAAGTGGTTCGCGTTTCATCCCGGAAAAGCAGGCCTGGAGAACATGAGGTGACGGATGGCGCAAATTCGGTATCATCGCGGATCGAATGAAGACTGAGCCCACGGAGACGGCCCGTGCAGCAACGGCTTGAGAAGAACTGGGAACTTTCGATCGGCCCCGACACCGTGCGCCTGTTCATCCTCAAGGCCAAGGCGCTGAGTGCGGCCGTCAACGAGGATTATGCCGACGGTGCCGAACACGAGATCGAGTTCGATGGCGACACGCACGACAATCACCATCATGACGGCCTTGCCGAGGAGAGTTCGGAAAACCTGACCGAAGAGGAACTGCGCGAACTGATCAACGACCTCAATGTCGATGAAGCCGCCGAACTGATCGCGCTCGCCTGGGTCGGGCGTGGCGACTACGACCCCTCGGAATGGTCGGATGCCGTGACCGCGGCGCGCGAGCGCCCCAACAGGCGCACGGCAAAATACCTGCTCGGCATGCCGCTGCTTGCCGACTGGCTGGAAGAGGGGCTGGAAGCGATCGGCGCGTAACGCTGAAGTAACCGATTGTGATCGCCCGAAGCGGCCGCGCACGCAACTTCGGCATGCCGGTGCCGTTTCGGAGCGATGGCAACGCTGCGCTCTTCCCGAAGGTACCGGATCGCAATGGTCATGGCGGCGACAGTTCTGCTGGCGGCGCCGGCCGACGCCAAACATCGTCACAGGCATTACAAGCCGCTTTCACCGCGAGTGGAGCAGCCGCTGACGCCGCGGGTCGACCAGCCCCTGAAGCCGCGGGGGAAATCGCGGCGCAAGCAGCCGAAACCGAGGGGCGAGCAACAGATCACGCGCAGCCCCGCCCAGCAGACGACGCAGCCTCCGCTGCCATCGCCCGCCGATGTTCCCCTGCCGGAGCAACGTCCCGCAGGCTCGCCAAACACGGAAAAAAGCCCGAAAACGGAAGAACAGAACACCGAGGCCCCAAAGAGCGGCGGGGCTTCCAATCAGTTCAATGAAGAAAAATCCCGTTACAAGAAACAGGCGCTCCCCGAACCGCAAGCCAACATGGAAAGCGAGCCGGAGCCACCGGCCGTGGCGCCAATACCGACACCAAAGCCCGATGACCAGCAGCCCGAGGCCCAGCCGCCTGACGTCGCCCCGCAACCGCCTCAGAAGCCGGCCGATACCGGGGACCAGAAGATGCTTCCCGACCCGCGCTCGGCCGACCTGCCGGCGGACAAGATGCCCGCGGAGGAAGTTGCCTGCCGGGAACGACTGAAGGCGCTCGGGGTCGAATTCGAGGAGCACAAGGCGGAAAGCAATCCCGAAATCGGCTGTTCGATTCCCTATCCCCTGGTGCTGAAGTCACTCGGCAGATCGATCGCGATTGCCCCCGACACCGAGCTCAATTGCCCGATGGCGGAGGCGACGGCGCGTTTTGCCGCTGACGTCGTCCAGCCGGCGGCGAAAGCCGAATTCGGCGCCGATCTGAAATCGATCGGCCAGGCATCGGCCTTCGTCTGCCGGCCGCGACACGGCGCCGGGAAACTGTCGGAGCACGCTTTCGGCAACGCGCTCGATATCGCCAGCTTCACCCTATCGGACGGCAGGACAATCGAGGTCGGCCTGACGCCGCCTGAGAAAGAGGGCAAGTTCCTCGACGCCGTGCGCAAAGCCGCCTGCGGTCCGTTCAGGACCGTGCTTGGACCCGGCGCCGACGCCGACCACGCCTTGCATTTCCATTTCGACCTCGAACCGCGCCGCCATGGCGGCACGTTTTGCCGATGAGCATTGGCTGTCAGCCGCAGGTGCCGCAATTCAGCCGCAGGCATGAACGCGGCCGCTGAGTTTTCCTTTACCCTTGATCGTTAAAATACCGAATATCCGGGCCATGATCCCGAAAAGCGGAAACCGGTTTTCGGAAAAGATCATGATCAGGCAAAGGGTAGGACCTGGTCAGGATCAGGTTCGGGGACAGGATTCCGCCAATGGCCGGCAAATTTCGCGCCGTGTTTCTCTCCATAGCGCGCCAACCCAGACCTGCGGCGCTGCTGGCCACCGGCCTTGCGCTGGCCACGGTTTCGGCCTGTAACACCGGCAACGTGCTGTCGCTCGAACCGGCCGTGGACGTCGGCTCGCAGACCGCGGCCGTGCCGCAATATTCGGGGATGCAGAGGCTTGTCCCGTCCAATCCCTACATGACGCAGGCCGCTTATCCGCGCATGGACACCCCGATGTCACCGACCGAACAGATGCCGGCCAGCGAGACAGACTGCCGCCAGCAGCTGAAGCGTTTCGATGTCGCCTACACCGATCTGGCGCCGATCCATGAAGGCCAGTGCGGCATCGACTATCCGGTCAAGGTCTCGGCCATCGGCAGCGTCGAGATGAAGCCCGCCGCGACGCTGACCTGCGACATGGCCGCCACCTTCGCCGCCTGGACGAAGAATGAACTGGTTCCCTCCGCCCGCTGGCGCTACTTCTCCGGCGTCAAGACCATCCACCAGGGATCGAGCTATTCCTGCCGCAACATCGCCGGCGAAGGCGTGCTGTCCGAGCACGGCAAAGGCAATGCGCTCGACGTCATGAGCATCGAGCTCAACAATGGCGATGACATCGACGTGCGCAAGCCCGGCCTGTTCGCCTTCCGCACGCGCGGCTTCCTCAACAATGTGCGTGCCGACGGCTGCCAGTATTTCACCACCGTGCTCGGCCCCGGCTACAATTACGACCACCGCAACCATTTCCATTTCGACATCAAGAACCGCAAGAACGGCTACCGCGCCTGCCGCTGATGCATGTCGCCCAAAAGTGACCTCGGTCTTGGGAAAACGACATGCATGAAAGCAAGAGTCCAAAGCGCGTCGGCCGCAATGGCGGTCGTGATCCCTACTTCACCGACGGCAAGGCAATCATCGGTGTGTTGAAGCAACTGCGGTGACTCGTGTCACGTCGTGGCGATCGCGATCTTGCCGAATCGACAGCCCCACACATTGTCGTGCGCGCCGTCTGGCCGGTAACGCGCGCTCACGCCAAAGGTGCGGGTTGTCGTCTATGCCCTTGTCGAACACTTTTCGGCGCCGCCGTGAGACAAGGCCTGAAAGACACGCGTCATATTCTAAAAATGACGGCGGACTATTTTCGAGCGGCCCGACGCAATGCTATTGAGCCCTCATGCTATACGTCGAAATCGCTATCGTGGTCGTCCTCATTTGCGTGAACGGCCTTCTGGCAATGTCCGAGCTCGCCATTGTCTCGTCACGGCCAGCCCGGCTCAAGGCAATGATCGACCGCAATATCAACGGCGCCGGCCGTGCCCTGGCGCTCGGCTCCGATCCCGGCAAATTTCTGTCCTCGGTGCAGATCGGCATCACCCTGGTCGGTATTCTCTCCGGCGCCTTCTCCGGCGCCACGCTGGGGGATCGACTGGCAGTGTTCCTGGCCTCGACCGGCATCCGCGAAAGCATCGCCGACCCGCTCGGCGTCGGCATCGTGGTCGCCATCATCACCTATTTCTCCCTGATTGTTGGCGAACTCGTGCCCAAGCAGATCGCCTTGCGCGATCCCGAGCGGGTTGCCGTCCGCGCGGCGCCCGCGATGACCATCCTTGCCACCGTTTCGGCGCCATTGGTGTTCCTGCTCGACATTTCGGGCCGGGCTGTCCTGTGGCTGCTCGGCCAGCGCGGCGAAAGCGAGGAGAAGGTCACCGACGAGGAGATCAAGATGCTGGTCGCCGAGGCCGAGCATCACGGCACCATCGAATCCGACGAGCGGCGCATGATCGCCGGCGTCATGCGGCTTGGTGACCGCGCCGTGCGCGCCGTGATGTCGCCGCGCACCGACGTCGACTGGATCAATCTGCAGTCCGACGATGCCACGATCCGCAAGCTTTTGATGGAGACGCAGCATTCGCGGCTGCCGGCCGGCGACGGCAGCGTCGACGCCATGATCGGCGTCGTCCAGACCCGCGACGTGCTGGCGGCGCTGCTTGCCGGCCGCGCGCTCGATCCGCGCAAACATGTGCGCGCGGCACCCATCGTCCACGACCAGGCCGACGCACTGGACGTGCTGCAAAAGCTGAAGGAATCCGACGTGCCGATGGCGCTGGTGCATGACGAGTACGGCCACTTCGAAGGCATCGTCACCCCTGCGGACATCCTCGAGGCCATCACCGGCGTCTTCCGCTCGGATCTCGAAGCCGGCGAGGAAGAAAACGCCGTCCAGCGCGACGACGGCTCATGGCTGCTCGCCGGCTACATGCAGGCCGACGAGATGGCCGAGGTCCTCGGCATCGACCTGCCGGAAAACCGCGATTATGAGACCGTCGCCGGCTACGTGCTGTCACACATGCATCATTTGCCAACGACCGGCGAATGCGTCGACGCTCAAGGCTGGCGCTTCGAAGTGGTCGATCTCGACGGCCGCCGCATCGACAAGCTGATCGCCACCCGTCTGCCGAGCGGCCACCGCGAGGTGGTACGCTGACAACGGATCGAGATAGCCGCGAGGATCAGACCAGGGACCCTGCGGCTTGCCCAAGTTGCGTTAGCCGTCTGACTCGAGGGAACTCGCTCCCTCAAACCGTGGCTTCGATCGGTTCTGCAAATCTGGGGTTTGAGCGCGTGGCGATCAGGCAGCTGGCCACGATGAGGCCTGCTCCGCCCAGCGTAGTCCAGGTCACCGCCTCGTCGAAGAAGAGGAAGCCGAGCGCGATCGCCCAGATGAAGGCCGAGTATTCCGTCGGGATCAGATATTGCGCTTCGGCGCGGGCATAGGCCCAGCTCATCAGGAATTGGCCGGCGAGTGACAGTGCCGTCACTCCGGCAAGCGGAAGCCAGAGATTGCCCGGCAAGGCGATGGCGAGCCAGGGCGCGGCAAAACCAAGGATCACCGCAACGCAAAGGTTCTGGAACAGCATGATCTCGATTGGCTTGGCCACCAGCGCCTGTTGCCGCGCAAGGATCAGATTGTAGGCGTAGAACACGGTCGACACGAGCACCGCGGCCGTCCCAAGCAGGGCATCGCCGGCATAGCTTCTCTGTCCGAACTGTCCGGCCACGATGATTGCGACGCCCGCCATCCCGGCCAATGAGGCCCAGATCGCCTGCCGCTGTATCCGCTCGCCCAGCAAAAGCGCGGCCAGGAGAAGCGCAAACAGGGGCGCCACGAAACTAAGCCCGATCGCCTCCGCCAGCGGCAGCCTGGCAAGCCCCCAGAAGAAGGACAAAAGGACGATGCCGACAACAGCGGCCCGCAGCGCATGCAGCCTCAGCACCGAAGGAGCAGGAAGCGAGCGCGGCCCCGCCAACCAGCCGGTGCCCGCGACCACGGTCGCCAGCATGCTGCGCCACAGCACCGTGTTGTAGACGCCGACCGCGATGACCAGCACCTTCATCGCGGCATCCATGCCGGACAGGAGGAAGATGCCAAGCGCGCATACGAGCACCGGGATCATCGGGGAAACGGCGCCGGACAGGCTGGATGACTTCACGCGGGCTTACTCAGGTGACGGATGCAAGCTGACATATCAGGGCGACATGGCTGGGCCAGATGGCAGCTCCGACCATATGGCGGTCCAACGATGCCGGCGCGCGCCTCGCGCTTCACGGCCCGCACCGGCAAAGCGGGCCGATCCTGCTGCTCGACCCGTCCCATGCCGAAGACGACCCCCGAGCCCAACTATCCGGCCGAGGCGGCGGTGCGCGGTGTGCGCCAGAATGGCGCCGTCAAATGGCGGGGCGCCGAAATCTATGTCTCGGCCACATTGGCCGGCGAACCGATCGCCATCGAGGAGACTGAGAATGGCGGATGGGCGATGCGCTTCTACGCCCATCCGCTCGGGTTCATCGACGAGAAGGCCATGAAACTGGTTCGCCGCAGCGCAGCGCCAACCCGACCGCTTGGCGCTGCGGCGAACCCATCATGAGGGAGAAAACTGTTACCTATCTATCCGGTTCAAAGTGTTACCCATCTATCGGCTGGACACAGGCAGCCGGATGAGGGGCAGCGCGACGTTTGCTCGAGCAGCACTTATGGGGCCCCCTCCAACGAAAAAGGGCGGCGCAAGCGCCGCCCTTTATCCCTTGGGAGGATAATCTCAAAGAGCGATCAGGCCGCCTTGATTTCATCGTCAACCACTTCGGCGTCGCGCGCCTTCTTCAGCGCCTTGGCCCACCAGGCGACATCGTTGACCAGCGCGGCGGCGGCCTGGTTCAGGTGCTCGAGATCCTCAAGCTTCTTCTCGCCCTGGCGCACGGCGAGGAAGTCGCCCCAGGCGATATGGACGGCGGACTTGACCGGCGCCATCTGCAGTTCGACGGCATGGAGGCGGAGCTGCTCGACGGCGCGGGCGCCACCGACGCTGCCATAGCCGACGAAGCCGGCCGGCTTCTTGTTCCATTCGTTGGCGGCGTAGTCGATGGCGTTCTTCAGCACCGCCGTCGGGCCATGATTGTATTCGGCGGCGGTGAAGATGAAGCCGTCATACTCGGCGACCTTCTTCTGCCAGCGCTGCGCCACCTCGTTGGTCGAAGGCACCCAGGCGGAGGAGGCAACTTCGTCGAAGAAAGGCAGCGGGAAGTCACGCAGGTCGACGACTTCCACGTCGATGTCGGCATGCGACTTGGCGATCTTGGCGATCCATTGGGTGGGCACATCGGCGAAGCGCGCGGCGCGCGTCGAACCAACGATGATGGCGATCTTGGGTTTTGACATGGGAGGCTCTCCATTCCGGTAAAAGCTGGTATCGTTTAGATACCGGCGCTATATGAGATACTGTCAACTCCAGACGCAAGGAGGCACCTTTTTGTTACTGAGGCACCCGCACCGCACCGAAGACTGCCGCGCCATTTCGGAAATCCTGCAGCGTGTCGGCGACAAATGGACCGTGCTCGTGGTCGGCAAGCTTGGCGATGGGCCGCTGCGTTTCAATGAGTTGCGCGCCGCTGTCGGCGGCATCTCGCAGAAGATGCTGACCACCACCTTGCGCGGCCTGGAACGCGACGGTTTCGTCACCCGCACCGTGTTCCCGACCATCCCGCCGCGCGTCGATTACGAGCTGACCGAACTCGGCCATGAACTCCTGATTCCGGTCAGCGCGCTTGGCGAATGGGCACGCAGGAACACCCAGCGCGTCAAGGCGGCACGCGAAAAATTCGACGGGATGCATGGCTGAAACCCTTGCGCGGCAAGGAATCCGGTATCTCGCGATGAGCGACATTGCCTGACGGCAGGCGAACCCGTGACCTCTAAACGAGGCCGCCAAACTTTGCCTATCGCCGGCCAGCACACCCGCTACTTTGACGAGGATAGTCGTGAGCCTGAGGCAACCATTCAGGCTCGTGGCGCCATGTTCCCGCAAGGCGCCGGACTGCAGATCGCGCATGCCGCGGCTGGCACCCCGACGCCCTTGTCGCCCTGCAAGCAGGCGGTGCGTGGAAGGTCGTCCTTGACTTCGGCATAGGCGGTTACGCTCAGCAGGCAGACCAGAGCGACAAGGGCTGCCACGAGCCAGCCGTTCAGCATGTGTTGACGCATTGTCTCTCCTCCAACGCGGCAGAATCGGGCGTGAGGGCAACCGTCGGATGTCGCTAAGCGCGGCGCCCGCACGGCCGATGTTACAATTTGGCCTGTATGAGAGAACGGGCTGTTGTCAACTCTCGGCCGGCACCGCCTTCGGCTTGCCCTCGCCGTCGAGCGCCACCATGACGAAATCGGCGTGCGTCACCTTTTCCATCAGGTCGGAGAGATAGCGCTGCGCCCAGGCCTCGACCTTGAGCGTCATGGACGTACGGCCGACGCGTTCGACATGGGTGTAGATGCACAGCGTGTCGCCGATCTTCATCGGCTTGGCGAAGGACATCTCCTTGACCGCCGCCGTCACCACGCGCCCCCTGGCGCGCTCGGCGGCGCGGATGCCGCAGGCAAGGTCCATCTGCGCCATCACCCAGCCGCCGAAAATGTCGCCGGCCGCATTGGCGTCCGAAGGCATGGCGAGCGTACGCAGCGTCAGGTCTCCGATCGGCCGTCCATCCGCGTAGTGCACCATGCGAGGAAATCCCTTGAGATCGATTGCCCTTGATCCCGTAGCGTCAGGGCGCAGGCACGTCAACGCGCCTTGGGACGGCGCGGTCCACGCCCGCCGCACCGGCGGCAAGGCACGCCTGTCCGTTAGAAGTAGCGCGCGAGGTTCGAGCGGATGCGATCAAGAACGGTATTTCCCGACATGTCGGGAACGAATGCCTTGCCCGTAATCGCCTCGTAGGCCTGCGTGTATATCCTGGAGGCCTGTTCGACGATCTCGTCGGGAATCTTAGGGATCGGATCCTTGTAGGGATCGCAGCGCGCCGCCACCCACGAGCGGATGAAATCCTTGTCGAAGCTCTCCGGCCGCGTGCCGCTTGCGAGCGCCTGTTCGTAACTCGCCGCGATCCAGTAGCGACTGCTGTCGGGCGTGTGGATTTCGTCGGCCAGGATGATGGTGCCGTTCCTGTCGGTGCCGAATTCGTATTTCGTGTCGGCCAGGATCAGGCCGCGCTCGGCGGCGCGTTCCTGGCCGCGCGCGAACAGCTTCAACGCGTAGCTCGAAACGGTATCCCACTGCGCCTCGGTGAGCAGGCCCTGCTCGATGATCTCGGCCCTGGACAACGGCTCGTCATGGCCGCCATCCGCCGCCTTGCTCGTCGGCGTGATGACCGGCTCGGCCAGCTTTTCATTGTCGCGCAGGCCGTCCGGCAGGCGCATTCCATACATGTCCCGCTCGCCGCGCCTGTAGCGGGTCAGGATCGAGGTGCTGGTAGTGCCCGCCAGATAGCCGCGCACGACGATCTCGACCGGCAGGATATCGAGCCTTGTGCCGACGACGACATTGGGATCGGGATATTCGAGCACATGGTTCGGGCAGATATCGGCGGTTTCCTCGAACCAGTAGCGGGCCGTCTGGGTCAGTATCTCTCCCTTGAACGGGATCGAGGTCAGGATGATGTCGAAGGCGCTGAGGCGGTCGGTGGCGATGATGATGCGCCGTCCGTCGGCCAGGTCGTAATTCTCGCGGACCTTGCCCTTGTAGTGACCCGGCAGCTCGGGAATGAAGGCATCCGACAGGGTCCGCATCTGATTCCTGCCTTCCGCAGAGTGGCCAGAGCATGGTTCCGAAAAGTTGCAGACTTTTCGGAAAAAATCATGCGCCAAGATAATTCCATCGCATAAGCTGTCGAGCCCATTCGTATCAAGCGCGATTGTCGGTATTCCCCGCAATCCGGCCCGGCATCGCGGTCGCTTTTTTCACAACCGATGCCGGAAGGCACGGCGACGCGGCAAGCCCGCCGCGTCTAGGCTGCGGCCAGATTTTCGGAGCCGCTTATTTCCATCATGCAGACTTATGACTTCATCATCGTCGGCTCCGGCTCGGCCGGCTCGGTGCTCGCCGACAAACTGTCGGCTTCGGGCCGCTTCTCGGTGCTGGTGCTCGAAGCCGGCGGCACCGACCGGCGCTTCTACGTGCAGATGCCGCTGGGTTACGGCAAGACCTTCTTCGATCCCAAGGTCAACTGGAACTACAAGTCCGAACCCGACCCCGGCCTTGGCGGCAATGTCGACCACTGGCCGCGCGGCAAGCTGCTCGGCGGCTCGAGCTCGATCAACGCCATGGTCTGGATCAGGGGCGCGCGCGAGGATTTCGACGACTGGCGCGCCGCCGGCAATCCCGGCTGGGGCTACGACGATTTGCTGCCGGTCTTCAAGGCGATCGAGGACAATGAGGCCGGCGCCGACCAATGGCGCGGCACCGGCGGCCCGCTGCACATCACCGACACCACGAAGGCCGTCCACCCGCTGACGAAGCGCTATCTCGCCGCCGGCCAGCAGGCCGGCCTGCCGCTCAATCCTGACTTCAACGGCGCGGCCCAGGAAGGCGTCGGCATCTACCAGATCTCGACTAGGAACGGCCGCCGCATGTCGGCGGCCCGCGCCTTCCTGCGCCCGGCGATGAAGCGCGGCAATGTCCGCGTCGAGACCAACGCGCTGGCAAGCCGCATCCTGTTCGAAGGCAAGCGCGCTGTCGGCATCGAATATCTTCAGAACGGCCAGACGAAAACGGCCCGCGCCGGCCGCGAGGTGATTCTTTCCACCGGCTCGATCAACTCGCCGCAGCTCATGCAGCTCTCCGGCATAGGACCCTCGGAGTTGCTGAAGCAGCTAGGCATCCCGGTCGTTCATGCCAACGAGAATGTCGGCGCCAATCTGCAGGACCATGTCGGCATCAACTACACCTTCAAGGGCAAACTGCCGACGCTCAACCAGATCCTGCGTCCCTGGTGGGGCAAGCTGCTGGTCGGCATGCAGTACATCCTCACCCGTTCCGGCCCGCTGTCGCTCTCGATGAACCATGGCGGTGGTTTCTTCCGCACCGACCCGGCGGCCACGCGGCCCAACATGCAGCTCTATTTCCAGGCGTTCTCGACCATCATTCCAAAGAGCGGCGAACGTCCGATCCTGACTCCCGATCCCTGGCCGGGCTTCTCCATCGGCCTCTCCAACTGCCGCCCGTCCAGCCGTGGCGAGATCATGATCCGCTCCAGCAACCCGCTGGATCATCCAAAAATCGTCGCCAACGCCTATTCGACCAATGCGGACATCGACGAAATGCTGGCGGCGGTGAAATTCGTGCGCAAGATCGCCTCGATGCCGGCCATGGCCGAGATCATCGCCGAAGAGGTCTTGCCCGGCCCTTCGATCGAGTCCGACGCCGACCTGATCGCGGATTTCAGGAAGCGCTCGGGCACCGTCTATCACCCGGTTTCGACCTGCCGCATGGGCCCCGATCCCTCGCGCGCCGTCGTCGATCCGCGCCTCAGGGTGCATGGGCTCGAAGGCCTGCGCGTCATCGACGCGTCGATTTTCCCGGACAACATCACCGGCAACACCAACGCCGCCTCCGTCATGACCGGATGGAAGGGCGCCGAACTGGTTCTGGAGGACCACAAATGAAGATCACCGACGTCAAGACCTGGGTTGTCGGCAACCCGCCGCCCGGCATCGGCGGCAAGTATTTCATCTTCGTCAAACTGACCACCGATGGCGGCGTAGTCGGTTATGGCGAGGCTTACAATGCCACCTTCTCGGCCCATGTCACGGCCAGGATGGTCGAAGACATGGCCGAGCGTTATCTCGTCGGCCGCGATCCGCACGACGTCGAGAACTTCTTCCGCCGCGCCTATTCCTCCGGCTTCACCCAGCGCCCCGACGTGTCCGGAATGGGCTGTTTTTCCGCGCTCGAAATGGCCTGCTGGGACATTATCGGCAAGGAGGCGAACAAGCCGGTCTACAAATTGCTTGGGGGCCAGGTGCATGAGACGCTGCGCTCCTACACCTATCTCTATCCGCACACCGGCAGCGTCCATTCCGAGGATGCGCCGGACGGCAGGAACGTCTACAACGATCCCGACCTGGCGGCGGCCTGCGCGCTCGAATATGTCGAGCAGGGCTTCAATGCCGTCAAGCTCGACCCGGCCGGCCCCTATACCGCCTTCGACGGCCACCAGCCGCGCCTGCTCGATATCGACGTCTCCACCCGCATGATCAGGGCGATCCGCGAGGCGGTCGGCACCCGCGCCGACATATTGTTCGGCACGCACGGCCAGTTCACGGCATCCGGCGCACTACGGCTCGCCCGCGCCATAGAGCCCTATGATCCGCTGTGGTTCGAGGAGCCGGTGCCGCCCGATATGCCCGAAGTGATGGCGCAGGTCGCTCGCGGCACCTCCATCCCGATCGCTACCGGCGAGCGGCTGACGACAAAGTCCGAATTCGCCCGCGTCATCGAGAACCGCGCCGCGACCATCCTGCAGCCGGATCTCGGCCGCTCCGGCGGCATTCTCGAAACCAAGAAGATCGCCGCGATGGCCGAGGCCTATCACATCCAGATCGCGCCGCACTGCTATTGCGGACCGATCGTCGGTGCCGCCAACATCCAGCTGGCGGTGACGCTGCCCAACTTCCTCATCCTCGAATCGCTGAAGCAGTGGGACGGTTTCCACGCCACGCTGCTGAAGAAGAAGATCGAGTGGCAGGACGGCAATGTCATCCCGTCGAAGGAGCCTGGCCTCGGCGTCGAGCTCAACGAGGACGTCTGCGATGCGCACCCCTACACCGGCAAGGACCTGCATCTGCAGATGATGCAGACTCCGTTGATGCCGTGAGCGAAAGCTACGCCTTCATCGGCCTCGGCCATCTCGGCGGCAACCTTGCCGCCAGCCTGGTCCGCAACGGCTTCGCGGTCACCGTCTTCGACCGCGACCCTGCCGCCGTCGAGCGCCTGGTAGCGCTCGGCGCCACATCGGCGAACAGCCCCGCCGAGGCCTCGGCGCAGGCCGGCAATGCCGTCACCTGCCTGCCCTCGCCCAAGGTCAGTGAAGCGGTGCTGGCCGACCCCGGCGGACTGCTGGCGGGCCTGCCCAAGGGCGGCACCTGGATCGAGATGTCGACCAACGGCCGTGATGAGATCGTGCGCCTCGCCGCCCTCGCCTCGGCCAAGGGTGTCGAGACACTGGAATGCCCGGTCACCGGTGGCGTGCATCTGGCGGCAGCGGGCAAGATCACCGCGCTGGTTGGCGGCGATGCCGCGCTTTACGAACACCATCGCGCTGCAATCGAAGCCATGTGCGCGCGCTCCTTCCTGATGGGCCCGGTTGGCTCTGCGGCGGTGATCAAGGTGATCACCAACATGCTGGCCTTCATCCACCTCGTCGCCGCCGGCGAGGCATTGATGCTGGCCAAGCAAGGCGGGCTCGACCTCGCCCAGTCCTATCACGCCATCGTCGCCTCCTCTGGCAACAGCTTCGTCCATGAGACCGAAAGCCAGCTCGTTCTCAACGGCTCCTACGATATCGGCTTCACCATGGACCTGGCGCTGAAGGACCTTGGCTTCGCGCTCGGCATGGGCAGGGATTTCGGCGTCCCGCTCAAGCTGGCCTCGCGCGTCAACGCGATTTTCGAGCAAGGCAAGCAAGCCTATGGCGGCGGTGCCTGGTCGACCCAAATCGTCAAGCTGCTCGAGGACGCCGTCGGCACCGACCTGCGCGCGGCTGGTTTCCCGGCCAAGCTGGAACCATGAGCAAGACTAACTAATAAATGAAATCAAGACGTTGGGCAAGAATCTAGAATCATAGCCGCAACACCTTGAATCAGAACAGCAACATCTCGACTGGTTTCTCGGGCGAGTTGAATCGGACAACATGCCTCGGTGATTGGCGGAAAACACCCCTTCCCCTTCGTCATCCTCGGGCTTGCCCCGAGGATCCATGCCGTAATATCAAGGCGATGCAACGGTGCCGACTTCTCCTCCACCGCACTCCTCGGCCAAGGTCACGGCATGGATCTCAGGGTCTCCGCGACGGAGCTTCGCTCCTGCTTCGCCCTAGGATGACGACGTTGCGCGACGCGGCATTGCCGGGCAACGCCTTGATTCAATATCTGAGCGTCAGGGCGCCGGGCAGGATCTCGAAGGTCGCCGGAATGCGCCCGGGCGACTCGCCGTCTATGTCGACCAGCGCACCGTTCTCTGCCCCATCGCCAAGCGGTTCGACAACCACTTTCCTGCCGCGCAATATGGTGATCGCCGGGTGGTTGCGATGCCGCCCGCCATAGAGGAGGCGGATGTCCCAGATCAGTTTCAGCTTGCCCGCCGCGCGCAGGATGACGATGTCGAACTGCCCGTCGGTCAGTTCGGCATCGGGCGCGATCATCATGCCGCCGCCGAAGAACTTTCCATTGGCCACCGCCACCAGCGCCATGCGTGCCTCAACCGGGGCGCCGTCATCGACGGTGATCCGGACATGCTGGAAGCGATAACGGATGAACTCGACCACGGTGCGCCACAGGAACAGCGTCCTGGCCGACATCCTGCCCTTGCGCTTGTCGGCGTTGACGGCGCGGTCGGTGGCGCCTGACAGGCCGAGGCTGGCGATGTTGATGAAGTGACGGCTGGCCAGCGCGCCATGGTCGTCGATGTAGCAGATGCGGCCGGCATCGACGGCCCTCGCCTTCGCCTCGGCGATCCGCTTCAGGGTCGCATCCACCGCCCTCGGCAGGCCGAGCCCGCGCGCGAAATCGATGCCGGTGCCGCAGGGCAGCAAGCCGAGCTCGGTCTTCCGCCCGCCTTCCTCGCCGGCCTGCAGCAGCCCGTCGGCCACTTCGCTGGCGGTGCCGTCGCCCCCGGCCGCGATCACCAGATCGAAGCCATTCACCGCGAGATCGATCGCCAGCCGTTCGGCATCGCCCTCGGCCTGCGTCTCGCGCAACTCGAAATCGCCGAAGTGTTTTCTCAGCGCGGCGGCGACATCAGGCCAATGCCGTTTCAGCCGGCCGCCACCCGCAATCGGATTGAGCACCACCCCGACTTTCAAATGCTCGCTCTCCCCGGCACCGAGCCTATGTGTTCGATCCTTTGCCGGCATTGAAGCCCGCGTCCATCGGCGGAGCAAGAGGGACCTTCGATCGGAGCGTGGAAAAGCAGGGGCGGGCTGTCTAAAGCAGTCAGGGCCGAAATTCCGGGCCCAGTGGCAAACGCTCCCCGATAATCCCACTATCCACAGGCCCGGGACCATTTCCCGGAACCCTTACCCGGCGTAAGTTCAACCCATCTCAGGCGGCTACCGATCATCGAGCCGAAAGGCGAAAGTGAAAGGCGGATTTCCTGAGGCCCGTACGGCCCGGATCGAGAACAGGCTTGCCTGTGCGAGGGACGGAAGCCGAGCTACGGGGCCGCGGAAAGCGTGCCAACGCCGACGGCGGACCGATGCTGCCATGAAGGACGGCAAAAACCGTCGATGGCACGCAGGGCAAGCCCGCAAGGGCCAAGCCCAGCGTGGTCTGGACGGATGCCGCCCTTGGGTGGCCTCTGGCAAGACCGTCAAAATCAAGGCCGGCATGGCGCGACGACTGTAGGGAAGTTGCTGCCGCGACCGCGTCCTGATCTGACAGGGAGGCGCTGGGAGAAATCCCGGCGCCGACTGTCTTGCGCCCCTCCAACTTCTTTCCCGGCGACGTTGCGGGTGCCGCTCGATCGGTAGGCCCCGCCATGCGTCGACTGATCCGGATAGACACGTGCCGCCACCTACATTCCACAATCGAGGCCAAAATCCCGCCTTGATCGACGCGCGATGGAGGATCGCGTGTCGCCTGGAACGCGGCATGCACCTGACTGGGCTGCCGGGGGCATCTCGAAGGGACAAGACCGTGATCAAGACCGCCCTTGTCGCCATGACCATTGTGGGCTGCGACTGCGACGCGAAGCTGTGTGAATATATCGGCGAGACGCCGGCCAAATGGTCGACCATCGCCGAGTGCGAAGCCGCGATGAAGAGCCAGATCCTGCGCCAGCATAATTTCAACTATCCCCTGGTGTCCGGCATCTGCCGCACCAAGGGCTCGGCGTCCTCCTCGCAACTGGCCGCTACGGCATCCCGCCCGGAACTGAAGCCCGCCGACCGGACCGTTGCGCCGGAACGGCCGCTGCCGCCGGAACTGAGCCACCGTCCGAGCGTCTCGGTCGGCTCGCCGACGACGGCCATGGATGCGGCCGCCGCGCGGCCCGTCGCCTATGAACAGGTGGTCGATGGTGGAACCGGCACGCTCTATCGCACCAAGAATGGCTACGCCGTGGTCAAGACCGATCTTGGCCGCGCCGCTTCCGCGACCGCCGACGCGGCAAAGCGTTCGGTGAACTGGCTGGCCGGCCTTGTACCAACGGGACTTTAAGTCCCTACAGTTTGACCTTCAGGCTCTCCCAGAACTTGTCGATCAGCGGCTTTTCGGTGGCTGCGTCCTCGCCGGCGACGCGTGTGATGAACAGCAGGCCCTGATCGGCAAGGCCGAAGCCGACGATCTCGAAATAGGCGGTATCGGTGCGCGTCTTCACCTCGGCGCGGATGCCAGTCAATTCCTTGCCGTTGCCGAGCTTGCGCGTCGTCGGCTGCTGCGTCAGTTCGGCACCCGCCTGCACTGATTCCTTGGTCATTTCCTGCAGCATGAGCTGGTTGAGCGACACCGGATTCATCTTGCCGTATTCCTGCACCACGACGATCGTGCCCAGCGCCGAGGCCATCAGATATTGCGTGATGTTTTCGCCGAGATCGGTCTTGGTCACCGAAATGTCGCTCGGATGGACGAAGGAGAAACTGCCGCCCGAAAAGGTGGCGAAGTCGTTGCGCTCGAGCGTCACCTTGCTCTTTTTGCCGCCGGGCAGCGTCACATCGGCGGTGTCGCCGGGATCAATGTCGACCGTCACGCCATCGATGGTCAACCTGAAGGCCTTGAGGTCCTCGGCTCCGGCCGGTCCAGCGCACAGTGCGATGAGAGAGAGGGCTGCCGCTGATACCATCCGCATGGTTGTTCTCCTGCCTACGACGCCGCCCTGCCCAGCGCCTTGATGGCACGGTAGACGGTCGAGGAAAACAGTTCCGTCGGGTCATATTGCCGTTTTGCCGCCAGGAAGGCCGGCAGCTCGGGATAGGATGCCAGCAATTCCCTGGCCGTATAATGCAGCTGGTAGGGCAGGAAGAAGCGCCCGCCATGCTTGATCGTCACGACGCGCCCGGCGTTCTTCAGCCCCGAAGGCCCGCGCGCCAGCCGCGCCATGGTGGTGTCGCCCCAAGCACCGCGCCGCCGACCACCGCGGCACCGAGCAGCAAGCGCCGCGACAGGCGAAACCCTTTCTTTTCCTCGGCCATGAATATCCCCCGTCGGCCAAGGGATAGCGCGGCTCTTTGGCAAAAATCATGGCGGCGCTGCCGGAACGGCGTTCCACCACCCTGGTCGGCCAGCGGTGAGCGACCAACAATATGAAAATGGCCGATCCCCTAGGGAATCGGCCAGCATTGGAGCAGGGTCTGAAAGGTCAGGTCAGCAGGTCCGCCGACGCGTGACGTTCATGTCTAGGAAGCCTTCTTGATCGACGTCACCATGCCGGTCTTGTCGTCCACCGTCACCGCTACCTTGGCGCCGACCTTCAGTTTCCCAAGCGCCGCTTTTGGCGACAGCTGGTAGATCTTGCCGTCGTCGAGGGTGATCGACTTGGTCGTCGGATCGACGGCCTGGATGGTGCCCTGAACGGTCGCGGCATAGGCCGTGCCGAGGAAGGCGAGCAGAGCGGCGGTGGTTGCGAGGGTCTTCTTCATCGATAGCACTCCGTGCTGTTTCGGTTTCGTCTGGTTGCCTTGATGGCCGTCGCCTTGGGAACGACGGCACCGAACGAGCCGAGACTGGAATGGAAGACCTGCTTCCTGCAAATCACATTGAGTGAATTTTAGCAAAGGAAATCATAGGCTTAATCCTGACACATTGCTTCCAGCCGACGTGGTTTCCTGATGTTTCGCCCCTCCCAATGAGCCCACTTTTTTCCACGAAAAGAGTCGGTTAGCCAATTGTGGCTGGCGGGTTGCGGGCATCACGCAGCCGCCGCAATCCGTCTGGTGCAGGATCACGAAACAGTCTGGCGGCGTCCCACAGGGTCAAATTTTGTTTCATGGGATCAGCTCGAATGTTCCTTGAGCGGATGAGGCTCGCGTGCCGGTTGCAAACCCGAAATGGATGCGGGATGGTGGCGGTTACTATGGTGAGGGGCCCTCCGTGCAGTCCGGACCATGATATCCCTGGTGCTGGCGTTTGCTCCGGGATTGGCCGGCGCACAAGGCGCGGACCCGGGCGACGACAAAACGGTCATCTTTGCTCCGGGCGATCCGGAAATGACGGCCGCCACCGCGCGGGCGCTCGCGAGGCTCGATGGATTCCTGGCCTTGGCAGAAGCGCCTCCCTCCGGCACGGACAGGTTCAAATTGAAGGTCCAGGTGCGCGACGGCAACGTCACCGAGCACTTCTGGGTCATCCCTTCCGCCGCACGGAAAGCGGATTTGTCGGCATATTGGCGAACCAGCCGGAGCAAGTGCACAATGTGGTGCTCGGCCAGAACATCGAGTTCACGCGGGACGATATTTCCGACTGGGGATACACCAGGGATGGCCGCCAGGTCGGCAGCTTCACCGTCTGCGTGATGTTCAAGAGGATGTCCAAGGAAGAGGTCGACTATATGCGCGGTAAATACGGCTTCGACTGCTGAGCCGCCCAGCTTTCGTCTTGATGCGCATCATTGTGCCGAACTGGTAACCGCATCATGTCAAGGCTGCGGAGGATGCAGTCTCGACGCGTGGCGAAGAGATTCAAGGGTGCCTCGCACCTGTCGTGCGCCGCGAGGCCGCGCCTTTCGGGCAAACGCTGGCGCCGGCCCACCTGGGCGATAGGCAAATGGCTCGGCTTTCAGTTGCAACGCTATGGAAAGACCGCCCTCAACCGCCCCTCGACCTTTCCCCTCATCGCACCTGCCAAAGCCCCGACCGGCACCAGCCGTTCATGATCTCCGTGCCGCAGCCGAACAAAGGGATGCAGCCGGTAGGACGCAATGGCACCACGCGTCCCTTCATCGGCGCTGACGTCGACGGCGAAAATCCCGCCAATGCGACCCGGCCAGGGCTGGCGGGCGAAAGCGGTGCCGAGGAAATCACCGAGCCCGTAGGCGACGACCGTCCCGCCGATCCGCTCCACCGGCTGAATCACATGGGCATGGTGGCCGGCGATCAGCCCGACGCCCTGCCCGGCCAGGTGTCTGGCCAGGGCCCGCGTCGCAGCACGCGGAAAGTGCCGGAACTCCCAGTCCCAATGGGGGACCGCGCAGAGAAGGTCGAGACGATCGCGTGACCAGCCCGTCGGGTCGCTGTCCATCGACACCCGCCCGGCAAACAGGCGCTCGTCGGCATTGCGCCACAGCGTGAAGGCGGCGAAGCCGACACTCAACGGTCCGACTTTGACAGCCTGCACCAGGCCGTCGGCGGCCAGGCCGATGGTGCGGGTGCCGAGCCGCTTCAGCGCGGCCACCGTCTCGTCGAAACCGGCGACACCCTGGTCGAGGACATGATTGTTGGCCAGCGACAGCACGAGTTTTTCGCGCGCGATACCGGCCGCCGCCAGCGCCTCGGCCAGAAACGGTTCGCTCATCGCATGATGCGTGCCGAGCTTTGTTCCCAACACGGCACTCGGCCTGTCCACGACAGGGCTTTCGCAATTGCCGATCACCAGATCGGCGGCGCCAAGCAGCGCCTTGATCGCCGGATCGCAGTCCGGCGCGCTGCTGTTGGCCACCGCCGAGATGTCGCCGATGAAGGCAAGCCGCACCGTCCGCTCCGGCGGCGGCTCCATCAACGTCCCCGCCATCGGCGCAAACCCGCTGGCGTCGCCGCCGAGCGACGGTTTCAGGAATCGCGGCAGCCACGACAGTTTGTAGGAGAGCGGATAGTTCGACACGCAATGCCCAATCGTTTGCCTTGTTTAGACTTTCCAGCGGGCGGGTTGAAGCTGTCGACGCTCAACGATGTGGACAGCGCGGCGGCCCTGACAGGCGCGGCATCGCAAATTTGTGTATGGTCACGCCGGACGACACCGCTTGGGAGGGAAAGATGACACGAATAGCAATCCTGCTGGCATCCGCCTTCATTGTCCTTGTGCCCCTGTCTTCCGCCAACGCCGCCATGCCCGAAGCGGCAACCGCGCTTTTCCAGGCGAAGACCGTGGCCGCGCGCGACAGTGCGCTTTCGACGCTGGAGGCGGCCGCGCCGAAGGATCCCGCATCGGCCTATGCCGCCGGCGCCGGCGAGTTCTTCACCGCGCTGGAGTTGCTGGCCAGCGGCCTGCACCGCCATGGCTTCGAGAGCCCGCGATCCTTCATGCTGCCGCTGATGCAATTGCCGGTACCAGAAAATCCCAACCCCGAGCCGCTCACCTATGAGCAGTTCCGCGCCATCCTGGTCGCCTTCCGCAACCGGCTGGAAAAATCCGCCACCACGCTTGGTTCGGTGCCGGCCGATGCCGACATCGGCATGGTCATCGACCTCACCCATGTCGGCATCGACCTCAATGAGGACGGCGCGATCGCGCCCGACGAAAGCATGGCGGCTATCATGGCCGCGCTGTCGCGCGGCAGCATCTCGCAGGGCGACGCCACGCCTGCGCTCACCTTTCGCTTCGATCGCGCCGACGGCTATTGGTTGCAGGGCTATGCCGAGTTCCTGATGGCGCAGGCCGATTTCTGGCTGGCGCATGATTTCAGGGGCATGTTCGACGGCTCCTTCCACATGCTGTTCCCACGCGCCAAACTGCCGTTGCAGAACATTCTCGTGCCGCCGCCGAGCGACGTGGGCAGCAACATCTTCTCCTCGGAATGGCGCATCGCCGATTTCATCTCGATGGTGCATCTCATCAACTGGCCGGTGGTCGAGCCGGAGCGCCGCAAGGCGGCGCGTCGGGAACTGCTCGAAATGATCCGGCTGTCGCGCGAAGATTGGAAGGCGATCCGCGCCGAAACAGACAATGATCACGAATGGCTGTCCGGCCCGCAGCAGAAGGGTGAGAACCCGCTCACCGGTCTCGAAGTCGGCGAGGAACAGGTGCAGGCCTGGCTCGCCACCTTGACCATGGCCGAGGATCTGCTGGACGGGCGTGTGCTGCTGCCGCATTTCCGCATCACCGGCAAGGGCATCAACATGAAGCGCTTCTTCGACGAGCCCAAGCCTTTCGACCTCGTTCTGTCGATCACCGGCCCCGGCATCGCGCCCTACCTCGAAAGCGGCAAGATTCTGACCAGCGAGGATTTCGACCAGATCCAGCGCGAGTTCGGCGGCGGCGGGTTCTTGACTTTCGCGCTCTGGTTCAACTGAGGCTTGGCTTCCTCCGCAGTTGGCGCCATTGCCCCGCCGCACCTACGGGCACGCAGCACAAGGAAGGCAGAAGCCTTGAGCCTGCCGGCCCGAAAATCTCTGGCAATATGGCAACGGTTTTGCGGGGTGCCGCAGGCGTTTTCAGTGACCAGGCGAACGGCGGATGGCGTGCCCGATTGCCGCAGGCACCGCCGAACCGCCTTACTACAAACATTAGCAGAGGCTGTTTTGCTTGACTTGGCCGGCAAAAACAGGCAGCAAAACACCCTTGGAAGGGCTGCAATACCGCGTGCATGGTCGTGGACAAGCCTTTTTTGGCACAAAGTCCACGTCTCTCGGTTGGTTTTGAGAGGGATTGGTTAACCAACTTTGTCCATATTTTAAAGCAATCGGCAACTAACGACAGGCGCGGCAAACGCGTCGGGGACCACCTGGGATCACTCACAGAATGGTCGTCGCGGCTATCACAGCCGCGGACGTGGGAGCCGATTGGAGCAAGATTGGTTGCATGGCGTTCTTGAGTAAGAAAATCGTCGGGGACAAGCGTTGGGACGGCGAGACCGCCTGCGACGCGCCACGTGCCTCATCCTTCAACCCTGAACGGATCGTCCGCTGGGTGGCGGTGCCCGGCGTCGGTGCTGCCGTAAGCCTATGGCTGGTCGGCACGATGGTTGGCCTCAGCTCCGTCGGCGCTTCCCTGTCGTCGACGTCAAGCGGCCTGCCGCCGACGCTGTCCATGCCGGGCTCGCTCGCGCTCGCCGATCCGCTGAAACAACATTTCCTCAGTTCTTCGGCGCCTTTCGTGCTGGCCAACGCCCATGGCGGTGCCCATGCCCTGCATGACCATGCCGTGCAATGCGGTGCTGGCTGCTTCAGGCTCGCCGCGGTGAGCCCCCGGGCGGAGAAATCCACGCGCCTTGTGGCGCGGGCAAAGCCGGTACCTGCTGTCGCCCCGCCGACCGTCAAGTCGAAGTCGCAGGAGCGTTTCGAACGCATGGAAGCGTCGCTGTCGCCGTCCAGGCTCGCTGCGGCCTTCGCCGGCGCCGGGAAGCCGGCTGCCGCCCCCAACGCCCGTCCCGTGATTTCCAGCGCCACGCCGCAAATCACCGAGGCATCGCTGGTGCCATCCGTCCAGGTCGTGGCCAGCCTGTCGGATGACATGCCGCCCCCGGCGGCGGAGCGCTTCGCCCGTATGGACACGGGTTCCGTTGTCGTCCAGACCGCGCCGGCGCCGATGGGCTTTGCCCAGTCGGAAACGCCCGATAACGCGCAGCTGGCGCTTGCCCTCGTGCAGTCGATGCCGGTCGAGGACGAGGCATTCGCCTCGCCGCTGCCGATGACCGAATCCTCTGCGGACGTCGCGGTTGCCCCTGTCGAGACCCGGCAGGAACAGCCTGGCGATGCTGCCTCGCTGCCGGACGCGCTCACCGACGACGTGCCGCTGCCGACGCGTCGCCCGCAATATGACGCGCCGCAGCCTAAGGCCGTGGAGCAGGACAAGCCGGCTCCACAGCCCAGGATCGTGGAGCAGAAGCCGGCTCCACAGTCCAGGACCGTAGAGCAGAAGCCGCTTCTGCAGGCCAAACCGGTCCAGCAGGCCAGACGGCCGGCCCGGCAAGGGCGATCTGGTGATGGCGGCGACGCGTTGGCCTACGCCAAGCCCGACACGCCTTCGGGCGGCCTCGGCCAGGCGTTCAGGAACCTTTTCAGCGGGCCGAGCGCCGGAAGCGGAGCCGGCCACGGCGTAGCCGTCTACGACATCTCGGCCAAGACCGTCTACATGCCGGATGGCCAGCGGCTCGAGGCGCATTCGGGCCTGGGCGCCATGGTCGACCAGCCGCGCTATGTCCACGTGAAGGATCGTGGTCCGACGCCGCCCAACACCTATAATCTGTCGCTGCGTGAGTCCCGCTTCCATGGCGTCGAGGCCATCCGCCTGACACCAGTGGGCGGCGGCAACAAATACAACCGCAACGGCCTGCTCGCCCACACCTACATGCTGCGCGGCGGCCGCGCCGAGTCCAATGGCTGCGTCGTCTTCAGGGACTATGCGCGCTTCCTCGCCGCTTTCAAGAAGGGCAAGGTCACACGACTCGTCGTAGTGCCACGCTTAGGCGGATCGCCGACCCAGGTGGCGTCGGATAACGCACGCGGCGCCTGAAGACTGAAAGGCGCCGCCGGGCAGTTGCCGGCTCCTGACAGCCTGCTGTCAGGAGCCGGAGCAGGCGCTGCGCCTCGCTCCATCCCGCTCTTTCCATTTTCGCCAGGAAATCCCATATTCGGGACATGGCCAAATCCCCCGACAAAAGAACGCCGACGACGGCGAATGACGACCGCGCCGCGCCGAAGCGGCGCAGCCCGCTGACCGATTTCCTCGACGCTTCGGAGCCGCTGCACAAGGGCGGCTTCGCCGAGATGCCGCAGCCGGAACTGTCGGGCACCCCGCTGACCGGTTCGATCTCCGATTGGGCCGAGCAGATCGAGCAGGAAGCAGAACGCGAAGGGCGCCACCTGATCTCCCCCCTTGAGGGGGAGATGTCGCCGAAGGTGACAGAGGGGGTCGCCGGAGGAAGCGCTCGACATAAAGAGGCGCCGAATCCGGTCGAACCGACCCCACCCGGCGGCTCCGCCGCCCCCCTCCCCTCGAGGGGGAGGGATAGCGCCAAGTCGAAGAAGATTCCCGAGCGCTCCGCCGCGCCGGGCCGAACCGCACGCGGCACCTCGATGGGTGGCGCAGCCACCGCCCGTGAACGCGCGGCAGTCGGCCTCAATCCGATAGCCGGCCTCGACATCTCGCTGGAAGAGGCCGAAACGATGACGTCGAGTGGCGTCACCGCCACCGTGGCCGCGCTGTCGGCGCTGATCGAATCCGGCAATCCGCTGCACAAGGACGGCGTGCTGTGGACGCCGCACCGCCCTGCCCGCCCGGAAAAATCCGAAGGCGGCATCGCCATCAAGATGGTGTCCGACTTCGAGCCGGCCGGCGACCAGCCGACCGCCATCAAGGACCTGGTGGAAGGCGTCGATAACAACGACCGCACCCAGGTGCTGCTCGGCGTCACCGGCTCCGGCAAGACCTTCACCATGGCAAAGGTGATCGAGGAGACGCAGCGCCCGGCTTTGATCCTGGCGCCGAACAAGACGCTTGCCGCACAGCTCTATTCCGAGTTCAAGAAGTTCTTCCCCGACAATGCGGTGGAGTATTTCGTCTCCTACTACGACTACTACCAGCCGGAAGCCTACGTCCCGCGCACCGACACCTTTATCGAGAAGGAATCCTCGATCAACGAACAGATCGACCGCATGCGCCATTCGGCGACGCGTTCGCTGCTCGAACGCGACGACGTCATCATCGTCGCCTCGGTGTCCTGCATCTACGGTATCGGTTCGGTCGAGACCTATACGGCGATGACCTTCCAGATGCAGATCGGCGACCGGCTCGACCAGCGCGCCCTGCTCGCCGATCTCGTCGCCCAGCAATACAAGCGGCAGGACATCAATTTCGTCCGCGGCTCGTTCCGCGTGCGCGGCGACACGATCGAGATCTTCCCCGCCCACCTTGAGGACCGCGCCTGGCGCATCTCGATGTTCGGCGACGAGATCGAGGCAATCACCGAGTTCGATCCGCTGACCGGCCAGAAGACCGGCGAGCTGAAAAGCGTCAAAATCTACGCCAACTCGCACTATGTGACGCCGCGCCCGACCCTGAACCAGGCGATCAAGTCGATCAAGGAAGAGCTCAAGCTGCGGCTGGTCGAACTCGAACGCGCCGGCCGCCTGCTGGAGGCGCAACGCCTGGAGCAGCGCACGCGCTTCGACCTCGAAATGCTGGAAGCGACCGGCTCCTGCGCCGGCATCGAGAACTATTCGCGCTATCTGACCGGCCGCCAGCCGGGCGATCCGCCGCCGACATTGTTCGAGTACATTCCAGACAATGCGCTGGTCTTCATCGATGAGAGCCATGTCACCGTGCCGCAGATCGGCGGCATGTATCGCGGCGACTTCCGGCGCAAGGCGACGCTGGCCGAATATGGCTTCCGCCTGCCGTCCTGCATGGACAACCGGCCGCTGCGTTTCGAGGAATGGGACGCCATGCGTCCACTCTCCGTCGCCGTGTCGGCGACGCCCGGCGCCTGGGAAATGGAGCAGGCCGGCGGCGTCTTCGCCGAGCAGGTCATCCGCCCGACCGGGCTGATCGATCCGCCGGTCGAGGTGCGCCCGGCCAAGAGCCAGGTCGACGATGTGGTCGGCGAGATCCGTGAGACCACCAAGGCCGGCTACCGCACGCTGGTGACGGTGCTGACCAAGCGCATGGCCGAGGACCTGACCGAATATCTGCACGAGCAAGGTGTGCGCGTGCGCTACATGCACTCCGACATCGACACGCTGGAGCGCATCGAGATCCTGCGCGATTTGCGCCTCGGCGCTTTCGACGTGCTGGTCGGCATCAACCTTCTGCGTGAGGGCCTCGACATTCCCGAATGCGGCTTCGTCGCCATCCTCGACGCCGACAAGGAAGGTTTTTTGCGCTCGGAGACATCGCTGATCCAGACCATCGGCCGCGCCGCCCGCAACGTCGACGGCAAGGTCATCCTCTACGCCGATCAGGTCACCGGCTCGATGGAGCGGGCTATGGCGGAAACCAACCGCCGCCGCGAAAAGCAGATGGAGTGGAACGCCGCCAACGGCATCACGCCGGAATCGGTGAAGTCGCGCATCTCGGACATCCTGGACTCGGTCTACGAGAAGGACCACGTCCGCGCCGACATCTCGCAGTTCACCGACAGTGCCGGCGCCATGATGGGCAACAATTTCAAGGCCCATCTCGACGCGCTGGACAAGCAGATGCGCGACGCCGCCGCCAATCTCGACTTCGAGAAGGCGGCCCGCATCCGCGACGAGATCAAGCGGTTGCGCGAGATGGAACTGTCGATTTCGGACGATCCGCTGGCGCGCGAGGTGGAAGGCCAAAGCCCCGCCTCGGGCCGCGAAAAGGGCAAGCACAACAAGGGCGTGGCCAAACATCGTACAGTGGAGGAACAGGAGCGTTTCCGCAAGCTCGACGAAGCCCGTGCTGCTGAGGAGGCGGCCAAGGCTGCCCGGCCCAACCTCTTCCGCAAGCCCGCGCTCGACGAGATGGGCGCCGACGGCGCCGTGCCGGTGAAGAAGCCGCTATTCGCCAAGCCATCGATCGACGACATGGGCCCCGGCACCGACATGCCGACGCCGGCGGGCGCGGTGTCACGCTCGCTGTTCAAGAAACAGTCGGCGCAGGAAGCACACGGCTCCGACTTCGGCATCCCCGGCGAACCGACCAAGCCGCTGTTCAAGAAGAATTCGCTGGACGAGATGACCGTGCGGCGGACCGAAACGCCCGTTGAAGGAAAGAAGCCGGCCAGGCTCCAGCCGATCCCACCCGTTGTGGGGGCCGGCAGGACAGAGGGGGGCGCGAATGAGCGCGACGATTCCGCCAAACCGATTGTCCGTCAGCGCGCCGGCATCGGCTCTTATGAGGATCCAGGCGACGCCCGCCGCGAAAAACGCCGGCCAGGCAAGACAGGTCGGCCGGGACGATAGGGAGAGGGAGTTCAGCGCGTGGCTTCTGAACCGAGCGTCGCGCTGCCCCTCATCCGCCTGCCGGCACCTTCTCCCCGTTTACGGGGAGAAGTCGGCTGGCCGCGACCGCGCCGCCCGTCTTGCAACGCTGGCGATTGGCGAAATATAAATTGGCAGCGTCCTTCTCCCTGTCACTAAATGGGGAGTTGAGAAGTGGTCCGCGCAGCGGACGAAACGCCAATTGCTTGGCTTTTGGAACGACGAACGCCCGGCAGGGCGATGAGGGGCAGCGCAAACCCCGGCAGTCCGGCTCGTCGTGCCTGCGCTTGCCACCTTCCGGCGGAAACGATAAGCCGCAGCAAGCCGCAACAACCTTCCCCACCAACCATGAAACCCAGAGACATCGCCGCCTACGTGTTTCTGGCCGTCACTTGGGGGCTGTCGTTCCTGGTGCTGCTCAAGGTGGTGCATGCTTTTGGCTGGGTCGGCGCGGTCACCTTGCGGTCGCTGGTCGCGGGCATCACGCTCTTTCTGTTTGCCGCCTCGACGAGACGCAAGCTCGATTTCAGCGCCGGCTGGCGGCCCTTCGCGATGGTCGGCGCAACGACGGTAGCGGCACAGCTGATCGGCCTGTCTTATGCCACGCCGCGCATCGGCACGGCGATGGCGGCCATCCTTGTTGCTGCCATCTCGCTGTTCTCGATGATCATCAGCCAATTGTGGGGGCTTGAGCGCATAACCGTTCGCGGGCTGGCGGGACTGTTGCTCGGGACCGCCGGTATCATCGTTCTGGTCGGCTTTCCCGCCGTCCCGATCACGGCGCCCTTCGCTTTTGGCTGTGCCGCGTCCCTGTTCAGTTCGTTCTCGGCAGCCTTCGGCAGCAATTACGCCAATCGCCATCTGCGCTCTGCAGGCTCGTGGGAAGTCACCAGTGCCTTCCTGTTCGGCGGCCTGATGACGCTGCCGCTGCTCCTCGCCGTGCCGGTACCGGCCCTGCCGCGCGCGGTCGACTTCCTCTACCTCGCTATCCTCGCCTGCGTGATGAGCGCGATGACCTACGTCGTCTATTTCCGGCTGGTGGCCAGCATCGGCGCGACCAGGGCGATCAGCGTCGAATTCGCCGTAACTACGATCGCGGTGCTGGTTGGCACTGTCATGCTCGGCGAGGCGCTGACCATCATCCAGGCTTTCGGCGCGGTGGCGATCATCGGCGGCTGCGTGCTGGTGCTGGACCCATTCCCGCGCAGCGCCAAGGTAGTGCCGCAGGCGGCCTTGCCATCCGCTCCGCCTTTGGTGTAGCCAATCCCCACACTCGAACGTCTGAAAGGAGGGCTCACGTGTTTACGTTCTATCGTCACCATCGTCAGCCTGGCCCGATTTCCGCCCTGCGAGCTTGCTTGCAGGGCTGACCAGGGACGGTCCGGGTTTTTCCCGCTTCGATTTTTGGTCTGCCCTTCGTGGTGCGCAATCCTGAGCCTGACGGCCGGCACACGCACCGTCAAAGTGCATCGAACCGGAGTTTGCCTCCGGACAGACCAGAGAAATCACAATGGCCCTGATCAGCCTCAAATCCCTCGGCGTCACCATGAGCGCGCCGCTCTTCTCCAATCTCGACCTCACCATTGGCAGCGGCGACAGGCTTGGCATCGTCGCAGCCAACGGCCGCGGCAAGTCCACCCTGCTGAAATGCCTGACTAGCGAGATGGAACCGACATCAGGCGACATCACCCGCACGCGCGGCCTGCGCGTCGGCCATGTCGAGCAGTCGGTTCCCCCTGCCCTGCTTGGCCGCACCTTCCAGCAGGTGGTGGCCGATGCCTTGCCGCCCGGGCAGGCCGACAGCGAGATGTGGCGTGTCGACGTCGTTCTCGATTCGCTCGACGTGCCCGAGGACATGCGCGGGCGACCCATGCAGGCGCTAAGCGGCGGCTGGCAAAGGCTGGCGCTGATCGCCCGCGTCTGGGTCACCGACCCGGATGTGCTGCTGCTCGACGAGCCGACCAACCACCTCGACCTCGCCCGCATCAGCCAGTTGGAAACCTGGCTCAACGCGCTGCCGCGTGAGGTACCTGTGGTGATCGCCAGCCACGACCGGGCCTTCCTCGACGCGACCACCAACCGGACGCTGTTCCTGCGCCCGGAACAGTCGCCGGTGTTTTCTCTCCCCTATTCACGGGCCAGGAATGCGCTGGACGAAGTCGACGCCTCGACGACCCGCAAGTTCGAGCGCGACATGAACGTGGCCCAGCAACTGCGCAAGCAGGCGGCCAAGCTCAACAACATCGGCATCAATTCCGGCAGCGACCTGCTGACCGTCAAGACCAGGCAGCTCAAGGACCGCGCGGAAAAGCTGGAGGACGCGGCTGTCGCGGCGCATCGCGAGCGCTCGGCCGGTACCATAAGGCTGGCCAATCGCGGCACGCACGCCAAGGTGCTGATCACGCTTGACGACGCGGCCGTCGAAACGCCCGACGGCACACTGCTGTTCAGGACCGGCAGGCGCCATATCTGCCAGGGCGACCGCATCGTGCTGCTCGGCCGCAATGGCGTCGGCAAGTCGCGTTTCGTCACCTTGATCCGCAACGCCATCCTCGAGCCTGACACCGCGCGGAATGTGAAAGTGACGCCTTCCACGGTGCTCGGCTACAGCGATCAGGCCCTGTCGGGCATCAGCGGCGACGACACGCCACTGGCGATGGTTTCGCGCCGCCATGATGTCGGCGAGCAGCGCGCCCGCTCGCTGCTCGCCGGCGCCGGCGTCAGCATCGACGTGCAGGAGCGCAAGATCGGCGTGCTGTCCGGCGGCCAGAAGGCGCGGCTGATGATGCTGGCGCTCAGGCTCGCCGATCCCAATTTCTGCTCGACGAGCCGACCAATCATCTCGACATAGACGGCCAGGAAGCGCTGGAAGCTGAACTGCTGGCGCACGAGGCAAGCTGCGTGCTTGCCTCGCATGACCGCTCCTTCATCCGCGCCATCGGCAATCGCTTCTGGCTGATCGAGAAGCGGAAGCTGACCGAGGTCGAGGACCCCGAGGATTTCTTCCGCCAGGTGGCACAGGCCGCGGCCTGAGAAACGTAGCCGGCCCGTCGAAAACAACGGGCCGGCGCACACCCGTATAGAAAATTCTGCCTGATCTGTCGGACCGCCGCCCGATGCCACGTCCTTGGGACGCCGACACGATGATGCCGGCGCCAACCCAGGGAGAATGCATCATGTCGGTTCTTTCATCCATCGGACGCATTGCGACCCGTTATGCGGCGGCGCGCGCCCGCCACCGCAGCGAGCGCATCCTGCTTTCGCTGCCGGCCGAATTGCGCAAGGACGTCGGCTTTCCGGAACTCTTCGACGCCAAGAACAGCCGTCGCGCGGCCATTTTCTCTGCCAAGGTCATATGACCACGGCCAGTCAACCATGCGTCAAGCCCGCCGGCGGCCCGCCTCTCCAGGCTCGGTCCGCGAGAAAAATTTGACGGCCATGTAGGATAGCCGTCACCTCATGCGTCCTATGATTGGCGAGGCCCAAACCGAACGTAAAGAGGAGCAAGAACATGACTGACCAGACCCCAGTTCAACCCAGGGCGGAAGTGCTCGGCGGATTGACCCCCTATCTCCAGGTGGACGGCGCCTTCAAGGCCGCGGAATTCTACAAGAAGGCTTTCGGCGCCGAGCAGGTCTTTTCCTATCCGGCGGACGAGAAGGGCCGCACCATGCACATCCATCTCCACATCAACGGCTCGACGCTGATGCTGGGGGATGCCTATCCCGAACACGGCCATCCACATCAGGCGGCGCAAGGCTACACGCTGCAACTCCATCTCGGCAGCGACGATATCGATGCCTGGTGGAAGCGTGCCGTCGACGCCGGCTGTGAGGTCGTGACGCCGTTGCAGGTCATGTTCTGGGGCGACCGTTGGGGCCAGGTGAAGGATCCCTTCGGCGTTGCCTGGGCGATGAACGCGCCGGTCAAGTAAACTGGCGAGCCG
Organism: Mesorhizobium sp. B2-4-12; assembly: GCF_006441575.1. Classification (NCBI taxonomy): domain Bacteria; kingdom Pseudomonadati; phylum Pseudomonadota; class Alphaproteobacteria; order Hyphomicrobiales; family Phyllobacteriaceae; genus Mesorhizobium; species Mesorhizobium sp. B2-4-12. Next base: position 4,822 of record NZ_VFVC01000054.1, on the reverse strand, counting down.
GCGCCCTTTCCCGGAGGGCGTGATGCGTTAACCTGCGCCGGGCTGCATCCCTGCCGACCCGGCGCTCCACTTCAACAAAGGAACCCACAATGTCCTATGTCGATGGTTTCGTGCTGGCTGTGCCCAAGGCAAGGCTCGATGCGTATAAGAAAATGGCTGAAAATGGCGGTGCCATCTGGAAGGAGCACGGCGCGCTCGCCTATGTCGAATGCGTTGGCGACGACGTGCCTTACGGCGAGCTGACCTCGTTCCCGCGCGCCGTGCAGGCCAAGGACGACGAGGTCGTCATCTTCTCTTGGGTGGTCTACGAGTCGAGGCAGAGCCGCGACGCGGTCATGGCCAAGGTGATGGCCGATGAACGCTTGAAGATGGACTGGTCGTCAATGCCGTTCGACGGCAAGCGCATGATCTTCGGCGGCTTCCAGCCGTTCCTGGAGCTTTGAGGAGCGACGGAACGCTATCGCTTCGTCATCCTATGGCGGAGCAAGGAGCGCAGCGACGCGGCGCAGACCATAGGATCCATGCCGTGACGTTAAAGCGTTGAAAACGGTACAGAATTCTGCGCCGTTGCATCCTTCGATCGACGTCGCGGCATGGATCCTCGGGTCTTCGCGACGCCGCTTCGCGGCTGCTCCGCCCGTGGATGACGAAGCTGGGTGGGCTTCGGCTAATCCATAAGGAGGGCGCTAATCCAGCTTGTCGAGCAACGGTTTCAGCCTGTCGCCATAGCGCTTCCACAGGTCGACAGAGCCTTGATACATCGGCTGGCGCACTTGCGCGGCGGAAGCCGTGCGCACCGGCCGGTCGGTCTCGTGAAACGACAGCACGGCATCGTCCCAGGGCAGGCCGAGATAGTCGATGAGCGCCCGGCTCTGCCCTTCCTGGTCGGCGACGAAATCCTCGTAGCGCACGTCATGCACGACACCGGGCAGCACCTTGTGCCAATGCGCCATGATGTCGGTGTAGAGATTGTGGAAATCGGCGAGTTCGCCCAAGTCATAGCCATAGCGATGGCTGTCGCCGCGGAAATGCACCTTGTAGATCGACAGGCAGGTTGCCGCCGCATCGCGGGCGCAGTGGATGACCTTGGCCTTTGGCATCATCATGTGGATGAAGCCGACGAGCAGGAAGTTGCCCGGCATCTTGTCGGTGACGTGGCGCATATGCGGGTAGCGGGTGTGCAGCATGTCGAGATAGGCCTGCCCCGCCTCGGCGAAATCCGCGTCGTCCGCGTCGGATACACCCCAGGGGAAACCACCCGGCATGTTCGACGGAAACTGCTTGCCCACCGCCTTCTTCAGAATGCTGAGCTCACCCGCGCCATAGACCTGCGGATGGCTGGCGATGATCTGTTCGACCAGCGTCGTGCCCGAGCGCGGCATGCCGACGACGAAGATCGGCGCGTCATCGGCGATCGCGCTCGGCCTGTGCCTTTCGAAGAAGCCGGCATCGAATACCGTCTTCATCGCCTCGAACTCGGCGCGTGTCTTCAAGGGATCGTAGTCGATGCCCTTGCGGCGGATGGCATTGCCTTCGACGAAATAGTCGAAGGCCCTGCTATAGTCCTTCAGATCGTCATTGGCCTTGCCAAGGCCGAAGGACAGCTGCATGCGGGCCAGGCTGTCCTGCGGCGCCTTGGCATGCTGGGCCTCCATGCCGGCCAATTCGGCGTCGCGTTCCTTCTGCCGCTTGACCTGCGTCAGCATCAGCCAGGCACGGGCCATGGCGGGCTGAACCTCCACTGCTTGCCGGAACAGAACCGCCGCCTCATCGAGCTTGCCCTTTTCCATCAGCCCGACGCCGAGCCCATGCAACAGGTCGGCATCCTTCGGGCGTATCGCCAGCGCTTCGCGGAAGGCAGACAGCGCCTCGTCCAGCCGCCCGGCTTCCTGCAGGGTTTCGGCAAGCCCGATGCGGGCGCGGACATGAAATGGATTGCGCGCGACCGTGCCGCGATAGATCTCTTCGGCCTCCTCGAACTGGCCGAGTTGCTTCAGCGACGAACCGAGATTGTCGCGCGCCGCCAGCTGTTCCGGCCGCAGGTCCACCGCGCCCCGGAAGAAATCGATCGCCGCCGCGACGCGGCCAAGGTCGCGCATCACCGTGCCGAAATTGTTGAGGAAATCGGGATTCGTCGGCTGCAGGCTCACCGACTGCTCGAGGAGTTCCAGCCCCTCTTCGCTACGCCCGGTCTGATGCAGCAGCAATCCCAGGAAATGCGCAGCCGCCGCGTGTTTGGGCTGACGCGCCAGCACCTGCCGGTAGATTGACTCAGCCTCTTGCCGGCGCCCGGCCTGGTGCAGTTGCAGTGCCTGCTGCACATACTGGTCGAGGCCCAGCGGCGGCTGGCCTCCCGCGCCAGACTTGGCCGCGCCAGACCTGGCTCCCGCACCCGCCGCTCTTCTCTGATCTCTGTTAATGGGAAACCTGCCGTGTTTGTCCGCCTGCCGCGATCTAGGCCATTGGCGCCAAAGGTTCAAGGCTTTGCTTGTCTGCCTCGGCCATTGCGTTGCCGGCAAATGGGCTCGCTCGCAAGCGGCGCCTGCCTTCTTCCCTGCTGGAAGGAAGAGGGCAACAGCCTCTCAGCACGGCCCGCCGCCAACGATGCGGTAGTCCGCGGCGCGGGCTTCGCAGGCGTTGCGGAAGGTGCGTTTCTCGCCACGCCGACGGGCCCAGACGGGCGCGTATTCACGAGTACAGAAGGTCTGCTCTTCGCCACCACCACCGCCGTCGCGGCAGGAGCCGTCGCGCACGATGCGATAGCCGGCGCGGTCGGCAAGGCAGGCATTGGCGAAGGTCTGGCGGTCGCCGCCGCGCCGGGCGCAGACCGGCTCGTACTGCTTGGTGCAGAATTGCGGTTCGGGACGTGGCGGGCGGGGTAGAAGATCTCCCTGGCCCATGCGTGACTGCGGCTGTGGGCCGATGACCCGCCCGGCGACGAGGCCTATCTGCGGCCGGTCGACGCTCAAATCGGTCGATTCTTACGTCGGGATGCGCTCATAATGGCGGCCCGCGGCGCTATCTTGCAACCTTCACGTTTCCATGCGATAAATTCCGTGTTCGGGCATTTGCGACCCGGAGAGCGGAACGTTTTGGACGACCTTTCCCCGATACTGTGAATCTCTGACGGCCCCGTTTTTCGGCGGGGGGTTTTGACCATGCGCCAATGCATGACTGCCGAAGCAACCACCGGGAACTGCCCTCGACGCCAGGTGGCGGGCAGGACCACCAAAGACTGAACGGGTGAAGGAGTTTCCCCAATGGCCCAGACCGGCACCGTTAAATTCTTCAACGCGACCAAAGGCTTCGGTTTCATCACGCCCGATGGCGGCGCCAAGGACGTGTTCGTCCACATTTCCGCGATCGAGGCATCGGGCCTGCGCACGCTCGTTGACGGCCAGAAGGTTACCTTCGACGTAGAGCCGGACCGCATGGGCAAGGGCCCGAAGGCGGTCAATCTCCGCGCGGCCTGAACCATCGGGACGCCGCCCGCTCTTGATGGCGGGCGAATGAGGGGGCGGAGCTTGCCCAGCCTCTGGGCATGCAGACAGATTTTGAAGGCGCGGCGTTTTTTGTCGCGCCTTTTTCATGTCCGCGGGACAGCATAAAAGCATGTCGCCCAAAACGGTTCCGGTTTTGGGTCAACGACATGCGTCATAACAAGGACTTAAAGCGCAACGCGCTTTAAGTCTCCGCAAAACTTTCTCTTGCCGATGACGCTAAAATAAAGGACAAATTTCCTCTCGGGCATTTGCCGGCCCGAGACTGGAGTTTATGGGATCAAAGGAGCTTCCCATGCCGCAGACCGGCACCGTCAAATTCTTCAACCATGCCAAAGGCTTCGGCTTCATCACGCCGGACGATGGCGCGAAGGATGTCTTCGTCCATATTTCGGCCGTGCAGGCGTCGGGTCTTCCCGGTCTCGAAGATGGGCAGAAAGTGACATTCGACACCGAGCCGGATAAACGCGGCAAGGGTCCGAAGGCCGTCAACCTGTCGATCGGCTGAGCCGGCTTCAGGCCGAACGCTCCGGCAGGCCAGGTCCGCTCCCCAGAGCGTGCGTTTTTTGATGCTTGTGGCAGCGCGGCACATAAAATCCGTTCAGCCCCCGTTCAGCCACGGTCTCATATTAATCTTTCGTAAAGCCGGACCGCATTCCCGAAAAATCATACGGGCTGGCACGAAGGAGATCGACATGAACCGAATTTTCAAGACAGCCGTGCTGTCTGCCGCCGTGGCCGCCACGATGCTTGTGGCCCTGCCCGCGGCCAACGCCGATGACTGGCATCGTTGGCATCATCGCGGTCACGGCCATGGCGACGCCGTCGCAGCCGGCGTCCTCGGCCTCGCCGCCGGCGCGCTGATCGGCGGTGCATTGGCCAACCAGCAACCGCCGCCGCCAGACTATTACGATGACGGTTACTATTACGATCGTGACGTGCGCGTGCGCCCGGCCCCTGTCCGCCGCTACTACGCGGAGCCTCGGGTGGTGTACGCCGACCGTTATGCCGAACCGTGGACGCGCGACTGGTACGAGTATTGCTCGGACCGTTACCGCACCTTCAATTCCCGCACCGGCACCTTCACCGGCAATGACGGCGAACAGCATTTCTGCACGGCCAACTGAGGCTTCCCTGCCCCAAAACAGAAAGCGCTGATCGCGAGGTCGGCGCTTTTTGTTTGGGCTTTAGGATTTTGAGGGCAATCTGCGGCTGCAAAAGTCAGCGCCGCCCCTCATCCGCCTGCCGGTGTCCAGCCGATAGATGGGTAACACTTTGAACCGGATAGATAGGTAACAGTTTTCTCCCTCATGATGGGTTCG
>NZ_VFVC01000053.1:0-37254 GCF_006441575.1 Mesorhizobium sp. B2-4-12 | reverse complement strand
GGGAGGGGTGGAAGAGGACGAGGAATAGCGTCCGCGCTTCTGGCAGACGCCGCGCCGCCCCTCATCTGCCTGCCGGCATCTTCTCCCCGTGGAACGGGGAGAAGGGACACTGCCGCCCCTTGGCGCTCTTTTGCAAACGCTGAAAACTGGCGAAATCCGCTATGAAAGCATCCTTCTCCCCGTTACTATACGGGGAGTTGAGAAGTGGTCCGCGCAGCGGACGAAAAGCCAATTGCTTGGCTTTTCGAACGACGAACGCCGGCAGGCAGATGAGGGGCAGTGCAAACGCTGAAAGGCGACCACACGTCGCCAGCTTTCGACGGCAGCTACTCGCTCTCCCCCTCCAGCGACGGCAGCGACACACCCGCCAGTTCCGCCGCCAGCAGCCGCGAGGCACCGGCGCGCGCAATGCGCAGCATCAGCGCCTTGCGCGTTGCCGCCGCCATGCGGTGCTCCGGCGCATCGCGCAGGATTTCGGCGCCGTAGCCATCGGAGAGGATGAAGCCGCACTCTTCCGGAAAGATGTCCGCCGGCACGCCGGGATGGGTGGCGAAGAAGAAGCGGTCGGAATGCAGCCGATAGTCGGGCCATTTGCGGTCGACCCGGAAATCCTCGATCGAGGATTTGATCTCGATGATCCAGACATCGCCCTGGCGCGTCAGCGCCACGAGATCGGCGCGCCGGCCAGTCGCCAGCGACAGTTCCGGCAGCACATGGGCGCCCATCTGCATCAGCAGCCGCTGCACGCCGCGCCGCACCAGTAGCGCGCGCTCGGACTGGCGTCCGTCGATGAGAGGATTGAGGGGAATCGGCGAGATGATCGGCATGGCGGCACCATGCCAGATTTTGTTCACGGTTTGAACCTGTTTATCGAGGGCGATTATGTCGTTAACAAACCTAGATCGAAAATAGGAATATAATCATGACAGGCCGGCACTTACGAACGATTAAGCCCTCCCAAGTATCTCAAGCCGCCTACAAGGGGGGCGCACAGTGGCCGAAAAGAATAAAACTGCGGAAGCGGTCATCAAGTATCTTTTGATCGCACAGATGCTTGGTGCGGGCGCTTTCATTGGCTTTTGGCTATGGAACGGGAAGGCCACCATCCCCAAGCACGGCGGTGGCTGGCATGTCCTTGATCGGGTTCAAGACCCGTACCTCTATTGGTGTCTACTGATCGCAATTTCATGGGCTGGCGTCGCACTCCCGCTCTGGTACCTCTACCAAGGGCCGCCGGAGCGCTAGGCGCTACCCAGCCGTAGGGGAATGGCTATAGGCCGTTACCTCTGAAGGTTACTAATTGGCGATTGGGGACGTTTCCCGCTGTGGGAATGGTGGCGCTATAATCGCTACAAGAGGGGAGCATGTCTGTTTTTCGAGTGGAACGAGAGGTGAACGTACATCCTTGAGGCGGGCCGTTTGCGTTATGACTTCGGTTCCTACTTGGGGAAGAGGACTAAATGCCACTTGTCGACGCGATACTATTAATCGCCGTAATACCCGCAGGCATGGAATTTGTCGTTTGCTTATTCCTGCGATAGAGATTCCGGATCAGACCGGTTACGCTCATGCGCATATTCGCTCTAGTCATGGCTATGATGGGTTTATTGAATATTCGGTTAGCGGAGGCTGTCGGCGGGAAGATTAATCGGCCGCAAGCTATTTCGACCAAGCCCCAAAATACGCGATGAATTCGGCATCCTTGCCGGTAATATCCTTCACCCCCTTTAATAGCGCTTCATGGGTGCGCTGGAGCGCCCGGTGATGCTCGCTGCTAGGTGATATGAACGGCTTGATGATGCTTAGGTGCAGCGCTTCCGCTGCCACCAAAAAGCGCTCGATTTCAGCCTGCGATAACTGCTTTGACGGTTTCGACCTAGCCATTGCGATCTCCCATTGAGGAATCGCCCCACCTAGGATGGCGATTGCATAGCTGACAGCCCCGCCTTGGCGCATGCCTTCTTCCCATGCCGCTGCCGTTTCGCTAGTTTGACCGGATGGACGTTCTGGATTGGTTGGCCCGCTGGTATGAAGCCCAATGCGATGGTGTTTGGGAGCATCGGTTTGGTCCTTCGATCAGCACCATCGATAACCCCGGCTGGTCTTTGAAAATCGACCTTGTGGGGACGGACTGCGACGGGCGTATTCTTGATCCGATCACGCACAATCGCGGGCATCCAACCGACTGGTGGACATGCTGGACGAAGGACAACGTGTTTGAGGGGGCTGGCGGCCCGCTCCATCTGCGTTCGCTTCTGGAGGCTTTCCGAGATTGGGCGACGAATGTGCGCTGAACTCTCCGAGCCCAATCGGCTTTCTTGGACCTATTGACGTCCGACGGCGGTCGGTTCGCGTTCCACCGCCCCCGCCATATCATCCAGGATCGGGCAGTCCGGCCGCTCGTCGCCATGGCAGGCGTGGATCAGTTTCTGCAGGGTCGAGCGCATCGACTGCAATTGGCGTACCTTCTCCTCGATCGCCGTGACATGGGCGGCGGCGATCTCGCGCACATCGTGGCTGGCGCGGCCGCGATCCTGGTAGAGCGCCATCAACTGGCGGCAATCGTCGATGGAAAAGCCGAGATTGCGCGCGCGACGCAGGAAGGCCAGCCGGTGGATGTCGTCGCCGGAATAGTCGCGATAGCCATTGGCGGCGCGCGCGGGCGCGATCAGGCCGATCTCCTCATAGTAACGGATGGTCTTGGCCGGCAGGCCTGAACGGTGGGCGGCGTCGCCGACATTCATGGCGGGTTCCTCGTTTTTGCGGGCTTCTCGATTTGGGCTCATTGAATTTCCTTCACAATCCGGTGAAGGCTGTTGCCGAAATGCCATAGTGATATGCTTACCAGCGCGTAGGTCCCCGCATATAGGCATCGCGTGCTTGGCAAGCAAAGCAAATGCCAGCATGAATGATGGCGACAAAGCGGCCGACTCGTGCTGCTGACGTTTGGGCGGGGCACCGGATCACCTCATGCGCATGAAGTCGCTTGCAATATTTGCCGCATTGGCGCTGTCTACCGCTATCGCCGGTTGCAGCACCATCGGCGGACAGATCTTCTCCAACGACTATGGCGCGGTGACCGATGCTGGTTATCAACTGCCGCGCATCCCGATCGAAAGGGTGCCGAGGCAGTTCCACCGGCAGGAAGTGAACTACGACACCAAGGAAAAGCCCGGCACGATCATCGTCGATACGCAGAACAAGTTCCTCTATTTCGTCGAGGGCGACGGCCGCGCGATCCGCTACGGCATCGGCGTTGGCCGCGAGGGCTTCGAGTGGCATGGCACGGCCCATATCGCCATCAAGCGCGAATGGCCGACCTGGACGCCGCCGTCACAGATGATCAAGCGTCAGCCGGAGCTCGCCAAGTTCGCCGGCGGCATGGAGCCGGGCCTGAAGAACCCTCTCGGCGCGCGCGCCATGTATCTGTTCAACAAGGGCGGTGACATGGGTTACCGCCTGCACGGCAGCCCGGAATGGAACTCGATCGGCAAGGCCATGTCGTCTGGCTGCATCCGGCTGATGAACCAGGACATCATCGATCTCTATGACCGCGCCTCGGTCGGCGCCAAGGTCATCGTGATATAGGCCATGCCCGTCAGGGCTTGGCCAAATGGCAAACAAGTTTCGTACGCGGACCGTCTAGGCAACAACGGACGTCCCAAACAGAAAACCGGGCAATTCGGCCCGGTTTTTTGTTATTCGCGAACGGTATGTTCAGGCCGCTCCCGTAGACCGACAGGCGGCGAGCGGAAGAATCAGGCGACCTGTTCGACCTGCTGCACTTCGGGCACGAAATGGCGAAGCAGGTTCTGGATGCCGTGCTTCAGCGTCGCCGTCGATGACGGGCAGCCGGCGCAGGCACCCTTCATGTGCAGGAACACCGTGCCGTTCTCGAAGCCGCGGAAGGTGATGTCGCCGCCATCCTGCGCCACCGCCGGGCGCACTCTTGTGTCGAGCAGTTCCTTGATGGTGATGACGAGTTCCTCGTCCGCCTTGTCGTAGAATTCGCCGGTCTGGCTGGTCTCGGCGGCCGGGCCGGTCTTGGTCATGACCGGCGCGCCGGACATGAAATGCTCCATGATGGCGCCCAGGATCGCCGGCTTCAGGTGCTGCCAGTCGGGGCCGTCCTTGGTCACGGTGATGAAGTCGTAGCCGAAGAAGACGCCGGTGACGCCGGGGATTTCGAACAGCCGGCCGGCCAGCGGCGAGGCGGTCGCCGCGCTGTCGGCATCGCGGAAATCGGCGGTGCCTTCGAGCAGAACTTCCTTGCCAGGCAGGAATTTCAGCGTCGCCGGGTTTGGCGTCGATTCGGTCTGGATGAACATGGCCGTCTCCGTGCCCAGTCAGGGCAGATAGTTTGGAATAATTCTAAATAGGCTCTATCGGCTGGACATTCAAGCCAAACGCATCGCCCGAACGGCTGGCTGGCGGAATGTTTTGCCAAGGATCTGGCTGGGGGAATTGAATCCCGGGCGGATCTCAGGCGAGGCTGTCGATCTCCTCGTCGGACAGGTTTTGCGGCACGACGGTGACCGGAATGGGGAAGGCGGCGCCCTTGCCGGCCACCGCGCCGACCAGCGGCCCCGGTCCTTCCTTGCCAGCGCCGGCCGCCAGCACCAGGATGGCGATGTCCTGGTCTTCCTCGATCAGCTTGTGGATCTCTTCCGTCGGCTTGCCTTCGCGAACCACCATCTCCGGTTCGATGCCGAGCTTCTGGCGCACCTTGTTGGCATAGCCGTCGAGGGCCGCGCGCGCCGTGGCGATCGCCTCCTCGCGCATGATCTTCTCGACGCCCAGCCAGTGCTGGAAATCGTCCGGTACGATGACATAGAGCAGCACCAGCGTGCCGCCGGTGTTCTGCGCCCGCTTCGAGGCGTAGGCGACGGCGCGCTCGCATTCCGGCGTGTCGTCGATGATCGTCAGGAATTTCCGGCGATGACCGGCTTCGCGGCTGAGGCGTTTGGAGACCATGTCTATCTACTCGGTGTCTTTTCGACCGCAATCTGCCACCGCAGCAGACCGGCGGCAAGCCGCCAGTCTTAGGTCAGGATGTCTTAGGCCAGGATGCCTTAGACCAGGATGTCTTAGGCCAATATGTCTTGCGCCATCATGGTGAAGATAGGGATCAGCCCTGCAGCAGCCCGATGATGTCGCGCACCGTCTTCATCGTCGTTTCGGCGAGCACGCCGGCGCGCTCGCCGCCGTCCCTCAGCACCGCGTCGACATAGGCGCGGTCACCTTGGATGCGGCGCATCTCGCTCGCGATCGGGGCCAACTTCTCCACAGCGAGGTCGGCGAGCGCCGGCTTGAACACGGAAAACTGCTGGCCGCCGAATTCCTTCAGCACGTCGGCCTTTGATATCTCGGCGAGACCCGCATAGATGCCGACAAGGTTTTCAGCCTCGGGACGGTTCTCCAGCCCGTCGACTTCACCAGGCAAGGCTTCCGGATCGGTCTTGGCCTTGCGGATCTTCTTCGAGATGGTGTCGGCATCGTCTGTCAGGTTGATGCGCGACAGGTCGGACGGGTCCGACTTCGACATCTTCTTCGATCCGTCACGCAGGCTCATGATGCGCGCCGCCGGCCCACCGATAACCGGTTCCGTGATCGGAAAGAAGCCGTTCACCGTCTCCTCGCCCACCTGCATCTCGACGCCGACGCCAAGCCTGGCGATGCGGTCCGAAAAGTCGTTGTTGAATTTCTGCGCGATGTCGCGGGTCAGCTCCAGGTGCTGCTTCTGGTCTTCGCCGACCGGCACATGGGTGGCGCGATAGAGCAGGATGTCGGCAGCCATCAGCGAGGGATAGGCGAGCAGACCCAGCGAAGCGTTCTCGCGGTCCTTTCCGGCCTTATCCTTGAACTGCGTCATCTTGTTCATCCAGCCGATGCGCGCGACGCAATTGAAGATCCAGGCGAGCTCGGCGTGCTGCATCACTCGCGACTGGTTGAAGACGATGTGTTTCTTCGAATCGATACCGGAGGCAAGAAAGGCGGCGGTGATCGATCGCGTCTGGTCGGCAAGGTCGTCATGGACGAGCTGCGCGGTCAGCGAATGCAGGTCGACGACGCAGTAGATGCAATCGGACGTGTCCTGCAGGGCGACGAATTTCTTGATAGCGCCCAGATAATTGCCGAGGTGCAGATTGCCGGTCGGCTGGACACCGGAGAAGACGAGTGGCTTGAAAGCGGACATGTTTTTCCTCGGGGCTTGTGGAGGGCCGTATCAGCGTGATTCCGAAAAGTTGCAGACCTTTCGGAGCCAATCACGCGGCTGGAAACCGCGCGCGGCGAAAGTCTTGCGACGGCGCGCTTATGGACGAGAGCGCGCGGAGGATCAAGAGGCTGTTCGGGGATAGCGGCAGTAAGGCGGCGCCGACATGCTCATGTATGATACCACGATGTATGATATCAAAGGATCTGCCCTGCATATGATCTTGATGAGAAAATAGATGCCGGCCACCGTCAACAACGAGGAAGGTTTGGAGGGCCGGCGCGACCGTGAGACGCCGCTGACGATAGCCGCGCGGCTTCGGGCCGAATTCGGGATCGAACTTAGCAAACAGGCACGCGTGCCGCTCCCGCGCTCGGTCTACGACGAATCGTCCGGCGAAGATTGATGCTTGTCGACCGGATCGCCGCGGTTGGGCTTACCGATCTGGAGACTATTCCTTAGGCACTGGCGATCCCTTGCGCTTGATGTTGCGCCGGATCATGCCGAAATCGGCACCGCCGGTGGCAAACGCCGTGACGAAGTAGAGAGCCGCACCGCCGCCCACCAGCGCCAGGATCGTCGTCGCCTTGACCACCAGCGGCGAACCCGGACCAATCCTGGCGGCCAGCCAATGTTCGGCAAAGTACAGGGCGACGCCCATCACGATCGCGGACAGCACCAGACGTGGAATGCGTTTCAGAAGCGGCACGTCGCGGCCCCAATGGCCGCGCCGGATCAGCATGCCAAGCAGCATCAGGGCGTTGACCCAGCCGGCCACGGCCGAGGCCACGGCAATGCCGGGCGCGCCCATCGTGGGAAACAGCGTGAGCGCGGTGGCAACGTTCACCGCCACCGAGATGGCGGCGAAGATCATCGGCGTGCGCGTGTCCTCACGCGCGAAATAGCCTGGGGTGAAGGCCTTGATCAGCACGAAGGCCGGCAGGCCGAGCCCGAAGATCGCCAGGATAGCCGCCACTGTCGGCGTCGAGTGGTTCGCTGCGAAGGCGCCACGTTCGTACACCAGCCGCACGATCGGTTCCGACATCACCCACAATGCCGCCGCCGCCGGCAGGGTCATGAACAGGGTGAACTCGACGGAACGGTTCTGCAAGTTGGCCGCCTCGATCAGATTGCCCGATTTCAGCGCCCGCGACAGTTCGGGCAACAGCACGATCGCCACCGCCACGCCGACGACGCCAAGCGGCAGCTGGTAGATGCGGTCGGCGTAGGCAAGCGAGGACACCGCGCTGTTCTGCGCCGAGGCGATCGCCGTTCCGATCAACTGGTTGATCTGGGTGATGCCGCCGGTGATGGCCGCCGGCAGCGCCAGGATCAGCAGCCGCTTGACATTGGGCGTCATCTTCGGCCGGCGGAAACCGATCGCGATGCCGGCATTGCGTACCGCGACCCAGACAATGGCGAGTTGCACGATGCCGGCCGCCAGCACGCCCCAGGACAGGCCGAAGCCGACGGCGCGCGCATCCAGGCCGTGGTACCACGCATAGCCAAGCACGCTGATCAGGATGATGTTCAGGAAAGCGGGCGCGATGGCAGCCGCGAAATAGCGGCGCAGCGAATTCAGCATGCCGGCCATCATGGCGGCGAGCGACATGCAGATCAGGTAGGGGAACATGATCGTCGCCAGAGTGACGGTCGTCTCGAATTTGCCCGGCGTCTCGGCAAAGCCCGGCGCCACCAGATAGCGCACGATCAGCGGCATCGCCAGTTCCATGGCGATCGTCAGCGCCAGCAGCGCCGTGAACAGCACGCCGAACACTTCCTCGGAGAAACGCTTGGCCCCATCGGTGCCGTGGGTCTCGATCTCCTTGGCGAACAGCGGCACGAAGGCTGCGTTGAAGGCGCCCTCGGCGAACAGCCGGCGGAAGGTGTTGGGAAACTGGAAGGCGGCGTTGAAGGCGTCGGCGACCGGCCCGGTGCCGAGTGCGGCCGCCATCAGCATCTCGCGGCCGAAGCCAAGTGCGCGGCTCATCAGCGTGCCGGAAGCGACCGTGGCGAATTTCTTGACGAGGCTCATGCGTTCCAAGACTGCTTGTGGGATTGGGACAAGATGATGATGGCAGTCACTCGGCGGCCGCCTTGGTTTTGCCGCCGCGTTCGGGCGCAGTGCCTTCGAGCGTCGCCATCAGCCGGTTGCGGATGGTGGCGATGCGTGCCGGGCTGTCGATCTTCTGCCCGGTGAGGTCGGTGACATAGAAAGTGTCGATGACCTTCTCGCCGAAAGTGGTGATATGCGCCGATGCGATGTCGAGCGACAGGTTGGACAGCGTCCCGGTGATCTCCGACAGCAGGCCCGGGCGGTCGAGCCCTTCGACCTCGACGACCGAAAAACGGTTCGACAGCGCGTTGCGGATTTCGGCGCGGGGCGGGATCTTGAACACCTTGGCGCCGCGCTTCGGCTTCGTCCGCTTCTCGATCATCTCAGGCAGCCAGCTTTTGCCCGACAGCACGTCCTCGATCAGCCGGCCGACGCGCTCGGCGCGCCGGCGCTCGTCCTCGTCAAGGTCGAACTCCCTCGAGATCAGGATCGAGTCCAGGGCGCGCCCGTCGGAAGTGGTGAAGATCTGCGCGTCGACGATGTTGCCGCCGGCGGCGGCACAAGCGCCTGCGATCACCGAAAGCAGGCGCGGATGGTCCTGCGCCAGCACCGTGATCTCGGTCACCGCCTCGAATTCATGTGTCTTGACCATGGTGGCGAGCTTCTTGCCGGCGGCGTCCGCCTCGCGAACGAATTCCGCGTGGCGAAGCTGGTCCGGCAGGTCGACGGTCAAAAGGTAGTTTTCGTAATGCTGGGCGACATAGCGCTTGCGCTCCTTCGCCGGCCAGCCGGCCAACGCCTCGGCCAGCCGCTCGCGCGCCGCCGTCGTGCGCTCGGCGCGCGACACTTCCGAAAAGCCGCCGGTCAGGAGCAGTTCGGTCTCAAAATAGAGCGTGCGCAGCAACTGTCCCTTCCAGCCGTTCCAGACGCCTGGTCCGACGCCCCTGATGTCGCAGACGGTGAGGATCAAAAGCAGCTTCAACCGCTCGACCGATTGCACGATCGAGGCGAAATCCTCGATGGTCTTGCGGTCGTTGAGATCGCGGGTCTGCGCCGTCATCGACATGGCGAGATGATTCTCGACCAGCCAGGCGACCGTTTCAGTGTCGGCCGGCGACAGCCCCATATGCGGGCAGATGCGCCGCGCGATCCTGGCGCCGGCCTCGGAGTGATCTTCCGGCCTGCCTTTGGCGATGTCATGCAGCAGCACGGCGACATAGAGCGCTTCGCGGCTCTTCTTCAGCCCCGGCATCAGCGAATGCGATAGCGGATGCACCTTCTCGCCGTCGCCGCGTTCGATCTCGGCCAGCACGCCGATGCAGCGGATCAGGTGCTCGTCGACCGTGTAGTGGTGATACATCGAGAACTGCATCATGGCGACGATCCTGCCGAAGTCGGGGATCAGCCTGCCCAGCAGCCCCGCCTCGTTCATGCGCCGCAGGTTGAGTTCGGCATTGCGGTCCGACGTCAATATGTCGAGGAACAGCCGGTTGGCTTCCTCATCGCGCCTGAGCGACTTGTTGACTAGGCCGAGCGAGCGGGTCAGCAGTTTGAGCGCATCGGGGTGGAATTCCAGCCCGTGCTTGTCGGCGAACCAGAACAGCCTGAGCAGATTGACCGGATCGCGCTCGAACACGGTGTCGTCGGCGATGTTGATGCGGTGGTTGTCGACGATGAAGTCCGAGGTACCGGCGAGCTTGCGCTTGCGGCGCTGGAAGGTGAGAAAGATGCGGTTGAAGCCAGGCACATGCTTGGCCTGCTCTTCCTCGAGCGCGGCGCAGAAGATGCGGGTCAGGTCACCGACATCCTTGGCGACGAGGAAGTAGTGCTTCATGAAGCGCTCGACCGCCGACAGGCCGGGATGGGTGGTGTAGCCGAGCCGCTCGGCGATCTCGCGCTGGACGTCGAAATGCAGCCGTTCCTCGGCCTTGCCGGTGAGGAAATGCATGTGGCAGCGCACCGCCCACAGGAAATCCTCGGCCTTGTGGAACTCACGGTACTCAGCTTCGGTGAAGACGCCTTTCTCGACCAGTTCCTCGCCGGTGCGCACGCGGTAGAAATACTTGCCGATCCAGAACAGCGTCTGCAGGTCGCGCAGGCCGCCCTTGCCGTCCTTGACGTTGGGCTCGACCAGATAGCGGCTTTCGCCGGCCTTGGCATGGCGCTCGTCCCGCTCGGCGAGTTTGGCCTGCACATATTCCGGGCCGGTCGTGCGCACCAACTCGTGGTCGAAGCGCAGCATCAGTTCGTCGTAGAGCTTGCGTTCGCCCCACAGGAAGCGCGCTTCCAGGATCGAGGTGCGGATGGTGATGTCGGTGCGCGAAAGCCTCAGGCACTCGTCGATGTTGCGGGTGGCATGGCCGACCTTCAGCCCGAGATCCCACAGCATGTAGAGCATGTATTCGACGGTCTGTTCGCCCCAGGGCGTCTGCTTGTAGGGCAGCAGGAACAACAGGTCGATGTCGGATCCCGGCGCCAGCGTGCCGCGGCCATAGCCGCCGACGGCGACGACGGCCATGCGTTCGGCCGCCGACCGGTTCTTCACACGGTAGACATGGGTCGCCGCGAAATCGTAGAGCGCCCGGATCAGCTCATCCATCAGGTGCGACAAGCGCTCGGCGCAGGCATTGCCGCCGCCATCCTGCCTCAGCATGGCCTCGGCTGTTCTGCGGCCTTCGGCGAGCCGACCCTTGAGAAGCTGGAGAACGCCGGCGCGGACGGCCGGTCCGGAGCCGTCGCCGGCCGTGGCCGTCGTCAGGGCGGTCATCTCGCGGCGCAAGGCGTCGCCGTCGATCAGTTCATCGAGCTTCAGGGAGATTTTCGCCATAGGTACCGGTCGGCCTTGCCTTTTGGGCGGCGTCTATAGCGCGTTTTCGCGGCGCTGGGTATGGGGCCGGCCGAGAGCCCGGAAAGCGGCTTAGTCCGTTGCGTCGATCGGATCGAGGGGCACGACAATAGGTCGCCGGAATCTGCAGAAGTCGGCGATCCATCGCTGAAGCACCAGGTTCGGGTGCTCGCGGGCATCGGTTCCGGCTATTCGCTCGAAGGTGATGCCGATGCGGGCAAACTCGGCCGTGATGTGGGCAAGCCGGTCAGGAGACCGATCAAGATTGATGACCAGGCATTTCATTGTCGACGGGATCGGGGTCATGGTTGGAAGGACCCGCCTGCATTAGCACACGCTGCGCCAAGAAATGTCGGCTTTTTCTGGGTGAACCGTCGGTCGGACCCGAAATGCGAAAAATCAAAAACCTCTTGACCTTCCAGTTACTGGAAGCACTACCTCGGCTCCGAGGCAGAGGCATAGAGGCATTTTCGATGACGCATTCAGACCATGATCATCACGGCGATCACCACGCATATCGCGCGCATGGCAGCTGTTGCGCGCCGAAAGTCGCGGCCGTGGATGCGGGTGCCGTCCTGCGCGATCCGGTCTGTGGCATGACCGTGGATCCGGCCGCCGGCAAGCCGACATCAGAACATGGTGGCCATCTCTATCATTTCTGCAGCGAGCGCTGCCGTGCGAAATTCCAGGCCGGAGCGGAACAATACCTGACGGCCATCGACCCCGTCTGCGGCATGAACGTCGACCGCGCCAGCGCCAGGCACTTTGTCCGCCATGAAGGCCAGGGTTTCTATTTCTGTTCCGCCGGCTGCAAGGCGAAGTTCGAAGCCGCACCGCAGACCTATCTCGGTGACAGACCGGAGCCGCCGCCTGCGCCCAAGGGCACGCAATACACGTGCCCGATGCACCCGGAAGTGATCCGCGACAAGCCCGGCTCCTGCCCGATCTGCGGCATGGCGCTGGAGCCGATGGGAGTACCATCAGGCGATGAGGGGCCAAATCCCGAGCTGGTCGATTTTACCAGGCGGTTCTGGGTGAGCGCGGCCCTGTCGGTCCCGCTCCTGATCATCGCCATGGCGCCGATGGGCGGCCTGTCGTTCGAAGGCCTGGTCGACGATAGAATGAAGGTCTGGATCGAACTTGCGTTGGCAAGCCCGGTGGTGCTTTGGGCCGCCTTTCCCTTCTTCCATCGTGGCTGGGAGTCGATCCTCAACCGCAGCCCGAACATGTGGACGCTGATTTCGCTCGGCGTAGGCGCTGCCTATCTCTACAGCGTCGTTGCCACGCTTTTCCCCGACATCTTTCCGCATCAGTTCCGCGGCCATGGCGGTGCGGTGCCGGTCTATTTCGAGGCCGCCGCCGTGATTGTCGCGCTGGTCTTCCTCGGCCAGGTGCTGGAACTGCGCGCCCGCGAGAAGACCGGATCGGCGATCCGCGGCCTGCTTGATCTCGCGCCGAAGACCGCGCGGCATATCGCCGGGAACGGTTCCGAGACCGATGTGCCACTGGACAGCGTCAAGGCCGGCGATCGCCTGCGCATCCGTCCCGGCGATGCCGTGCCGGTCGATGGCACCGTGCTGGAAGGCCGCTCTTCCATCGACGAATCCATGATCACGGGCGAGCCGCTGCCGGTCGAAAAGGCCGAAGGCGATGCCCTCACCGGCGGCACCCTCAACAGACAGGGCTCGCTGATCATGCGCGCCGAACGGATCGGCACCGAGACCACACTCGCGCGCATCGTCGAACTCGTCGCCAAGGCACAGCGCTCGCGCGCGCCGATACAAGGATTGGCCGACCGCGTTTCCTTCTACTTCGTCCCGGCCGTTGTCCTCGTCGCGATCGCCGCGTTCATCGCCTGGGCGCTCTTCGGGCCCGAGCCCAGCCTGATCTTCGCCATTGTCTCGGCGGTCTCGGTGCTGATCATCGCCTGTCCCTGTGCGCTCGGCCTCGCCACGCCGATGTCGATCATGACCGCCACCGGGCGCGGCGCGCATGCCGGCGTGCTGATCAAGGAGGCCGCCGCGCTCGAACGCTTTGCCTCCGTCGACACGCTGATCGTCGACAAGACCGGCACGCTGACCGAGGGCCGGCCGAAACTGACCGATGTCGTGCCCGCCAATGGCTTTTCCGAGGATGACCTTTTGGGTTTCGCCGCGAGCCTGGAGAAAGGGTCCGAACATCCGTTGGCCGAGGCCATCCTGGAAGCCGCGGCGGCGCGCGGTGTTGCCGTCACCAGCGCCACAGGCTTCGAGGCGGTCACGGGCAAGGGCGTTTTCGGTACCGTGTCGGGCAAGATGGTCGCGCTCGGCAACGCCGCGATGATGGGCGACCTCGGCGTCGCCGTTGCCGCCGTCTCGACCAGCGCGGAAGCGTTGCAGGGCGATGGCAAGACGGCGATGTTTGTCGCGGTCGGCGGCACGCTGGCCGGCATCGTCGCCGTCGCCGATCCGGTCAAGGCGACCACCGCCGAGGCGATCAGGGCGCTGCATGACAGCGGGCTCAGGATCATCATGGCGACCGGCGACAATGAGCGCGCTGCCAAGGCGATCGCCAGGAGCCTCGGCATCGACGAGGTTCGCGCCGGTCTGTTGCCGGAACAGAAGGCGGCCCTCGTCGACGAGTTGCGCGGCAGGGGCGCCGGCGTTGCCATGGCCGGCGATGGCGTCAACGACGCGCCGGCCCTTGCCGCCGCCGATGTCGGCATCGCCATGGGCACCGGCGCCGATGTCGCGGTCGAAAGCGCCGGCATCGCCTTGGTCAAGGGCGACCTCAACGGCATCGTCCGCGCCCGCACGCTGGCCCAGGCGACCATCGGCAACATCCGGCAGAACCTGTTCTTCGCCTTCCTCTACAATTTGCTTGGCGTCCCGGTCGCGGCCGGCGTGCTCTATCCGCTCACCGGCACGCTTTTGTCGCCGATGCTGGCGGCCGCGGCGATGAGCCTGTCCTCCGTCTCGGTCATCGCCAACGCATTGCGGCTGAGAACGTTGAAACTCTGACCCAAAGCCCCAAATACGAAACTCACTCAACAGGAGACCATGAATGACGTTGGCCAAGAAACTGGTGCTTTTGCTGATGGCGGCCGGAATGCTGCTTGCCGTCTTCCTCGAAAGCGTTCCGGCGAGCAGTGAAGAGATGAAACACGACATGGCCGGCATGGCGACCGATGCAGCCAGCCCTTCGACCGAGGGCTACAAGGCCGCGATGGACAGGATGCATGCCGGCATGATGGCTTCGCAATATACCGGCAATGCCGATGTCGACTTCGTCCGTGGCATGATCCCCCATCATCAGGGTGCCATCGACATGGCCAAGGTCGAGCTTGCCAACGGCAAGGACCCGGAAATCCGCAAGCTCGCCGAAGCGGTCATTGCCGCGCAGGAAGCCGAGATCAGGCAGATGCAGCACTGGCTCGCCGCGCCCATCCGGTGAAGTAGGCCTTCGGGCATCGTGAGGCTATGGCGGGAACGCTCTGGATTTGTCGCCCCGCCTGTGATGCGATCCAGCTTTAACTGGAGGCCATCATGCCATCGAGTGTCAGAACCACCACGCTGCCTTCCGGCGAGGCTGTACCCGTTCTCGGCCAGGGCACGTGGAAAATGGGCGAGGATTCGCGCCGCCGCTCCGATGAGGTGAACGCCCTCAGGCTCGGTCTTGATCTCGGCGTCACGCTGATCGACACCGCCGAAATGTATGCCAGCGGCGGTGCCGAGGAGGTGGTGGCCGAGGCGATGGCCGGACACCGCGCCGAAGTCATTCTGGTCTCAAAGGTTTTGCCCTCCAATGCTTCGCGCGCGGGCGTGCAGCGCGCCTGCGCGGACAGCCTGAAGCGCCTGCGCACCGACCGCATCGATCTTTATCTCCTGCATTGGCCGGGCAGCGTACCGTTGGCGGAGACGGTCGAGGCGTTCGAGGCCTTGAAGAAGGCCGGCAAGATCCGCCATTGGGGCGTCAGCAATTTCGACACGCAAGAAATGGAGGAATTGGTCGGTCTGCCGGCAGGCGATGGGGTCCAGACCAATCAGGTTCTCTACAACCTGTCGCGGCGCGGCCTTGAGTTCGATCTGGCACCGTGGAGCCGCCAGCGCGGCATTCCCCTGATGGCCTATTCGCCGGTGGAGCAGGGCGCACTGGCGCGCAATGCCAGGCTCGACACGGTCGCCGCCCGCCACAATGCGACCGCTGCACAGATCGCCTTGGCCTGGGTGATGCACCAGGAGGGCGTCATCGCCATCCCCAAGGCCAGCAGCCAGGAGCATGTCCGCCAGAATTTCGCGGCGCTCGACATCGAGCTCACGAGCGAGGATCTCGCCGATCTCGACCGTGCCTTCCCGCCGCCGACCCGCAAGCGCGGGCTGGAGATGATCTGACTATTTTCCCGCCAGCCCCTTCAGCCGGTAAAGCGCCTCCAGCGCCTCGCGGGGCGTCATCTCGTCCGGGTTGATGGTTCGAAGGGCCTCGCCCAGCGCGTCGCTCTTCACCGGCTTCGATGCTTCGCGTTTCACCGCCACCGAAAACAGCGGCAGGTCGTCGACCAGCCGGTTGGTCTTGCCGGAGACCTCGCCTTCCTCCAGCTGGTGCAGCACTTGCTTGGCCCGGTCGACCACCGCTTCCGGCAGGCCGGCGAGCCGCGCTACCTGCACGCCGTAGGAGCGATCGGCCGCACCCTTGCCGACCTCGTGCAGGAAGACGACGTCGCCTTCCCACTCCTTGACCCGCATGGTGACGTTGTGAAGCCGCGCCAGCTTGCCGGCGAGCGACGTCATCTCATGGAAATGGGTGGCGAAGATTGCCCGGCAGCGGTTCTTCTCGTGCAGGTATTCCACCGCCGCCCAGGCGATCGACAGGCCGTCGAAAGTGGCGGTGCCGCGACCGATCTCATCGAGGATCACCAGCGCCCGCTCGCCGGCCTGGTTGAGGATCGCCGCCGTCTCGACCATTTCGACCATGAAGGTCGAACGGCCGCGCGCCAGATCGTCCGAAGCGCCGACGCGCGAGAACAGCCGGTCGACGACGCCGATATGGGCGGATGCCGCCGGCACGAAGGAACCGGTCTGGGCCAGGATCGCGATCAGCGCGTTCTGCCGCAGGAACGTCGACTTGCCACCCATGTTGGGGCCGGTCAGCAGCCAGATCGCGCCGTTCTTGGCACTGCCTTCCGGCGAGAGATCGCAATCATTGGCGACGAACGGGCCTTCGCCCGAACGGCGCAACGCTTGTTCGACCACCGGATGCCGGCCGCCAAATATTTCGAAGGCAAGGCTGGAATCCACCACGGGCCGGCACCAGGCCTCGCTTTCCGAAAGCAGCGCCAGTGCCGCCGACACGTCGAGCACGGCGAGTGCTTCAGCGCCAGCGCGGATCGCCTCGGCCTCGGCGACAGCTTCCGCCGTCAGCGCGTCGAAAGCCGCCAATTCGATGCTCAGCGCGCGGTCGGCGGCGTTGGCGATCTTGGTCTCGAGCTCGGCGAGTTCCGTCGTGGTGAAGCGCATGGCGTTGGCCATCGTCTGGCGGTGAATGAAGCGCGCCTTGGCGCCATCGCTGCCGGTCATCACGGCATGATGGTTGGCCGTCACCTCGATATAATAGCCGAGCACATTGTTGTGCCGGATTTTCAGCGAGCGGATGCCGGTTTCCTCGATCAGCGAGCGCTCCAGCCCGGCAATTACCTTGCGGGACTCGTCGCGCAAGGCCCGCATCTCGTCGAGTTCAGCATGGTAGCCGCCGCGAACAAAACCGCCGTCGCGCTTCAGGAGCGGCAGTTCCTCGCCGAGCGCCTGCGTCAGGTGCCGGGCAAGCGCTTCGGGGAGTGCCTTGATGGCAGCCAGCGCCGCCGCCAATTCCTGGGGCAGCGCGGTCGCGGCAAAGATTTCGGCGATCGCGCCGGCCGCCTGGAAGCCGGCGCGCAATGCGCCGAGGTCGCGCGGGCCGCCGCGGTTGAGTGCAAGCCTGGACAGGGCTCGCGGCATGTCGGCGACGCTTTTCAGGCTCGCCCGCACCGCCTGGCAGAGCCGCGTTTCGGACCGGAAGAACGACACCGAATCCAGCCGTGCGACAATGGCCGCCGGGTCGGTCAGCGGCGCCATCAACCGGTCCGCGAGCAGTCTTGCGCCGCCGCCGGTCACCGTGCGGTCTATTGCCTTGACCAGGGAACCTTCGCGGCTACCCGACAGCGTGCGCAGCAGCTCCAGATTGCCGCGCGTCGCCGGATCGATGAACAGCGTCGAGCCCTGTTCCTCGCGCTCGGGCCGCGACAAGGGCGGCCGCTCGGCCTTCTGCGTCTTCTCGACATAAGCGATAGCGCCCGAGATCGCCGACAGTTCGGCCCGCGAAAACGTGCCAAAACTGTCCGGTGTCGCCACATCGAAGAAGCGCGCGATGCGGCCCGTGGCCGAAGCCGAATCGAACAGCGACGGCGGCTGCGGGTTGGCGACTCGGCCGAGCAGGTCGAACACGGGCTTCAGCTCGGGATCGTGGAACACCGGCTCGGCGACGATCAGCTCGCGCGGATCGACACGGAAGATATCGGCGAGCAGCCGGTCGGCCGTGGTTTCGGCGACGCGGAAGGCGCCGGTCGAGATGTCGATCCAGGCCAAGGCGAAGCTTCCCTGGTTCGCTGTCGTGCTCCCGCGCTCGCCGCCTCTTGGATCCGCGCCACTCTTCACCCGTCCGAGCGCCATCAGGAAGCTTGATTCCGAAGGCGCCAGCAATTTGTCCTCGGTGATCGTGCCCGGCGTCACCAGGCGCACCACGTCGCGGCGCACCACCGATTTGGAGCCGCGCTTCTTGGCTTCGGCCGGATCCTCGATCTGTTCGCAGACCGCGACGCGAAAACCCTGGCCGATCAGCTTCTGCAGATAATCGTCGGCGGCATGCACCGGCACGCCGCACATCGGGATGTCGTGGCCCTGGTGCTTGCCGCGCTTGGTCAGCACGATGCCCAGCGCCCGGCTCGCTTTCTCGGCATCGTCGAAGAACAGCTCGTAGAAATCGCCCATGCGGTAGAACAGCAGCGAATCCGGGTTGGCCGCCTTGATCTCGATGAACTGCTCCATCATCGGTGTGACCGCGGCGCCGGGCTGCGGCGGAGTCATCACCTCGGGGGCTTCGGGCTCGTTCGGGCTATGCATGTTCATGACGTGGCACGCTAGCAGATGTGGTGGCCGGGTTTAATGCCGGGGCTTCGAAAAGCAGGGGAAGACTGCGTTGCCTATCGGTCGGCTCTGAAGCAACGGCCGGGCAGCAGCGAATCCGCCATATTCCCAATGGCTGTTCCCCGGGGGCCGGAACCCTGCGCACTGGGCAACCCTGCGCCAGCATGCCCCTGAGATCGCGGCGTTCAGGACGGCACAAGAACGGCCGTGACCAGTCGCGCCCGCTTTGAAGCAGCTTTGGCGGTTTACACGAGCCGGCGCGTGGTCTTAATTCGGAACCACACAAGCACCCGCTTCAAGGAGGTGCTGCACCGGCGAGGAAATCAAAAGCATCATGGCCAGGAAAACCGAGAACAACGGTCCGTCCGTCAGTGCGCAGGAAGCGCTCGAATTCCATGCCATGGGCCGGCCCGGCAAGCTCGAGATTGTCGCCACCAAGCCGATGACGACGCAACGCGATCTCAGCCTCGCCTATTCGCCAGGTGTCGCCGTGCCGGTGCGCGCCATCGCCGAGGATCCCAGCCGCGCCTTCGACTATACGACGCGCGGCAATATGGTCGCCGTCATCTCCAACGGCACTGCCATCCTCGGCCTCGGCAATCTCGGCGCGCTGGCGTCGAAGCCGGTGATGGAAGGCAAGGCGGTGCTGTTCAAGCGCTTCGCCGATGTCGATTCCATCGACCTCGAGGTCGACACCGAGGATGCCGACGAGTTCGTCAACTGCGTGCGCTTCCTCGGGCCCTCCTTCGGCGGCATCAACCTGGAAGACATCAAGGCGCCGGAATGTTTCATCATCGAGCAGCGCCTGCGCGAGCTGATGGACATCCCGGTCTTCCATGACGACCAGCACGGCACCGCCATCATCTCGGCGGCAGGCCTGATCAACGCGCTGGAAATAACCGGCCGCGACATGAAGACCACCAGGCTGGTCTGCAACGGCGCCGGTGCCGCCGGCATCGCCTGTATCGAGCTGATGAAGGCGATGGGCTTCGCGCCTGAAAACATCATCCTGTGCGACACCAAGGGCGTCGTCTTCCAGGGCCGCACCGAAGGCATGAACCAGTGGAAGTCGGCGCATGCGGTGAAAACCGAGGCGCGCAGCCTGGCCGAAGCGCTCGACGGCGCCGACGTCTTCCTCGGTCTGTCGGCCAAGGGCGCGCTGACCACCGCCATGGTGCAGTCGATGGCCAAGAACCCGATCATCTTCGCCATGGCCAATCCGGACCCCGAGATCACGCCGGAAGAAGTGGCCGAGATCCGCACCGACGCCATCATGGCCACCGGGCGTTCGGACTATCCGAACCAGGTCAACAACGTGCTCGGCTTCCCCTATATCTTTCGCGGCGCACTGGATGTGCGGGCCACCACCATCAACGACGACATGAAGATCGCCGCGGCTCGCGCGCTCGCCGAACTGGCGCGCCAGGACGTGCCGGACGACGTCGCCGCCGCCTATCAGGGCAACCGGCCGAAATTCGGCCCCAACTACATCATTCCGGTGCCGTTCGACCCGCGCCTGATCTCGGCCATTCCGATTGCCGTGGCCAAGGCGGCGATGGAGTCTGGCGTCGCCCGCAAGCCGATCCTCGACCTCGACCGCTACGCGCAGGAACTGTCCGCCCGCCGCGATCCGATCGCTTCGACCCTGCAGCGCATCTACGACCGCGTGCGCCGCCAGCCCAAGCGCATCGTCTTCGCCGAGGGCGAGGAGGAGCAGGTGATGCGCGCCGCCGTCTCCTATGTGAACCAGCGGCTCGGCACCGCCATCCTGCTCGGTCGCGACGATGTCATCAAGGAGAACGCCAGGAACGCCGGCATCGACCTCAACAAGCAGGGCCTCGAGATCATCAATGCCCGGCTGTCGCGCCGCAATTCGATCTACACCGACTATCTCTACGAGCGCATGCAGCGCAAAGGTTTCCTGTTCCGCGACTGCCAGCGGCTGATCAACAACGACCGCAACCACTTCGCCGCCTGCATGGTGGCGCTGGGCGATGCCGACGGCATCGTCACCGGCGTGACCCGCAACTATTCCACCGCGCTCGACGACGTGCGCCGCGTCATCGATGCCAAGCCCGGCCACCGTGTCATCGGTGTGTCGATCGTGCTGGCGCGCGGCAGGACGGTGATCGTCGCCGATACCGCCGTGCACGACATGCCCAACGCCGAGCAGATCGCCGATATCGCCGAGGAAGCGGCTGGCTTTGCCCGCCGCATGGGCTATGAGCCGCGGCTCGCCATGCTTGCCTATTCCACCTTCGGCCATCCGCAGGGAGAGCGTTCCGAACGTATCCAGGAAGCGGTGCGCATCCTCGACAGGCGCCGCGTCGATTTCGAGTATGACGGCGAGATGGCCGCTGATGTCGCGCTGAACGCCCGCGCCATGGCGCAATACCCGTTCATGAGGCTGACCGGCCCGGCCAATGTGCTGATCATGCCTGCCTTCCACTCCGCCTCGATCTCGACCAAGATGCTGCAGGAACTCGGCGGCTCGACGGTGATCGGTCCGTTGCTGGTCGGCCTGAACAAACCGGTTCAGATAGTCTCGCTGAACGCCAAGGACAGCGACATCGTCAACATGGCGGCGATCGCGGCGTATACGGCGGGGACTTGAGAAACGCTCAGCCCGGCGTAAACACCCGCGCTGCCTCGACTACCTCCTCGACCTGGTCCTGCCGCAGCAGGTCGATCGGAATGCGGCCGTCGAGTTGCGTCGCCGGACGCGTCAGCCACAGCCAAGCCAGCCTCGGATTGCCGATAAGGGACAGCACGTCGCTTATGCCCGCCACCGGCCTGCCGTCGACGAACTGCGCCAGCGGAAAGACGTGTTTGCGGCCGCCCTTGCGCAGGGCGATGACGTCCCCCCGCCTTTGCCAGCGGTGCAGGGTCGAGCGGGCGATGCGCAGGTTTTCCTCCAGATAGGTCGAACCGGCGACACGGCCGGCCCAGTCCTCGATCAGCATCGATTCGAGGTCGTCGGACTGGGGAGGAGGTGCTTCATCGGCCAACAAGCCCGTCGGCAGGTTTGTGGTTCCGGCGGTGCCGGCTTCGCTGCGGCGCGCGGCTTCCGCCGCCAGCGCGCGCACGAACTTCTGGGCAAGGCCGGGAAGGTCGGCATGGATGGTGTCGATGGCGCGCTGAAGTTTCGGCGACAGTAAGGTGACGGCCGACGCTATGCTGCCGGCGATCTTGCCGACCGAGACCACTGTGGATCGGTTTATCGCCTCGTCATAATGGGCCAGCGCGCGTTCGACGTCCTCCGCGACCATCTCCGCGAAGTCGTCCCGTCCGAGACCGTTTGTCTGAGATTTGTTCATGCATCTGTCTTCTGGCCGCGTGCTCCTCCCCAAAGCCACGGCCGGTTGCTGAATTTCTAGTGCGGAAAACGGAGATCGCGGCGGCAACGAATCGCGCCCGACAGCCTGATGTCTTGCATCCTTGAGACCCCAACTGGCTGCGGACGTCCCGAAATGTCAGTCACGGGACGCTCGCAAGTTCGTGTAGGTGCGATATGTGACAACCGCGCGACGGTGAGAGCGGTTGCTTTTCCTCCTCCCGGAAGGAAGAGCCATTCCTACAGCAACCCAGCCTGTTCCGCCTCGCGGCGCAGATTCTGCCTTGGCCTTGGGCCGATCTGCTGGATCACCAATCCGGCCGCGAGCGAGCCGAGATCACCGCAAGTCTTGAGGTCGCGGCCTTGCGTGTAGCCATGCAGGAAACCGGCGGCATAGAGATCGCCGGCGCCAGTTGTGTCGACCAACTCCCTGATGGCGGTCGCCCGGATCACCACGGTCTCGTCACCGCGCACGATGACCGAGCCTTTTTCAGACCGCGTCACGGCGGCGATCCTGCAGTCCTTGCGGATCTGCGCCAGCGCCGCGTCGAAGGAGGATGTCTGGTAGAGCGACTTGATTTCGTGGCTGTTGGCAAAGACGATGTCGACCGTACCCGAGCGCATCAGGTCGAGGAACTCGTCGCGGTAGCGGTCGACGCAGAACGAATCCGACAGCGTCATCGACACTTCACGGCCCGCCGCGTGCGCCAGCTTCGCCGTCTGCCGGATCGCTTCCTTGGCGCGCGGCGGATCCCACAGATAGCCCTCGAAATAAGTGACCTTGGCGCCCGAAGCCTTGTCGGCCTCGACATCTTCGGGCCCCAACTCGACGCAGGCGCCGAGATAGGTGTTCATGGAGCGTTCGCCGTCGGGGGTGACGAAGATCATCGAGCGCGCCGTCGGCGGCTCGCCCTCGAGCGGCTTGGTGTCGAAGGCGACGCCCTGCGCATGGATGTCGTGCGCGTAGATCTCGCCCAGCGCATCATTGGAAACCTTGCCGAAGAAGGCGGCGCGTCCGCCGAAGCTGGCAACGCCAGCCGCCGTGTTGCCGGCGCTGCCGCCGGAGGCCTCGATCGCCGGGCCCATACGGCTGTAGAGCAGTTCGGCGCGGTGGGTATCGATGAGGTTCATCGCGCCCTTGATGATGCCGTTGGTTTCGAGGAATTCCTCCTCGCACTGGGCGATGATGTCGACAATGGCATTGCCGATGCAAAGCACGTCATAATCCGGCATCAATGTCTCCGCCAAAAACCGAGCCGGCTTCTTGCCACGCCCGCGCGGGTCTACAGCATGATCCCGAAAATTGGCAACCGATTTTCCGTCGTTGCCGGCGTGGCGGCGATGACCGTTCCCTGTCGACAAGGCGTAAAGCTGCGGTCCTTGCAAATTGGGGTCCACGTGGTGCGCGTCAATAGCCAGGCGTTACGACAATTCGACCGTGGCCGAAGCACTTCTTCGCGGCGTTGGCTAGAACAAGTCCGATTGCACCCCGAAGGCGACAAGTCCATGTCCGAAAAAAACGATACGACAACCGACCTGGCGTTGCTCGGCGTCTTGGCGGTGCTGTGGGGCGCCTCCTACACCTTCATCAAGATCGGCGTCGAAACGATCCCGCCGGTCACTTTCATTGCCGCCCGCACCTTGATCGCCGGCGGCATTCTGTTCGCCATCATCCGCTGGCGCGGGGTCGCCATGCCGCGCGATGCGGCCACGTGGCGTCGCTTTGCCTTCCAGGCCTGCCTCAACAGCGTGATCCCTTTCACGCTGATCGCGGCCGCCGAGCGCTCGGTCGACGCCGGCCTCGCCACCATCCTCAATGCGACTTCGCCGATTTTCACCTTCCTGCTGACCGCGCTGATCACCCGCCACGAGCCGGTTACGGTGCGCAAGCTGATCAGTGTCGGCGCCGGCATCGCCGGCATCTGCCTCATCGTTGGCACCGAGGCGCTGGGCGGCCTCGGTCACCAGCTGTGGGCGCAGGTCGCCATCGTCGTGGCAACAATCTGCTACGCCGGTGCCGCGATCTTCGGCCGTGGCTTCAAGGGCCTCGACCCGATGCTGCCGGCCGCCGGTTCGATGCTCTGCGGCGCGGTCATGCTGGTGCCGCTCAGCCTGGTGGTCGACCAGCCATGGACGCTGACCCCCTCGATTCCATCGATCCTGGCGCTGCTCGGCCTGTCGGTGTTCTCGACGGCGCTGGCTTTCGTCATCTATTTCCGCCTCATCCACACGCTGGGTTCCGTCGGCACGACGTCGCAAGCCTATCTGCGCGTGCCGATCGGCGTTGGTATCGGCGCCGTCTTCCTCGGCGAAAGCCTGGGGCCAACCGCCTGGGTCGGAATGGCCTTCGTCGTCGCCGGTGTCGCGGCCATGACCATACCGGTCCGCAAGCCGGCTTTCGCGCGGTAGGGCAATTCCGGGGAAACCAGGAAGCGGCTTTCCGTCCGCAATTGCGTCAAACCGACCACGACCCACGCTTGTGCTTGCGGCCCGCGCTGCCTATCTCGGGAGCGTCCGTCTTTCCGGCGGTGTCCGCTGATCTCGGGGATGAAGCACGGTGATTTTCGACGTTGCTCGCATCGCGGCCCTTGAGCTGCTCTCGCCTCCCTTTCGTGCGGTGTTCATCAAGACGCTTGGCCTGACCCTGCTGGCGCTGGTCGCCTTGTGGTTCGGGCTGACCAGCCTTGTCGAGTGGCTGGCTCTGCCGTGGCTTCACACGCTGTTGCCCGGCGTGCCGTCCTGGGCCGGCTGGCTCGGCGGCATCATTGCGGCAATAGCGCTTGCCTTCGGCATGGCGCTGCTCGTCGCGCCGGTGACCGCCGTGATCGCCGGCCTGTTCCTCGACGATGTCGCCGAGGTGGTCGAGCGCACCGACTATCCCCGCGATCCGGTTGGGCGCGCCATGCCGGCGCTGCGTTCGCTTGTGCTGGCGATAAAATTCTTCGGCGTCGTCATCGTCGGCAACATCGTGGCACTCATGCTTCTGCTGGTGCCGGGCATCAACATCGCCGCGTTCTTCGTCGTCAACGGCTATCTGCTCGGCCGCGAATTCTTTGAATTCGCCGCCATGCGCTTCCGCCCCGAAGAAGAGGCCAGGGCCTTGCGCGGGCGCTATGCCGGCACGGTGTTTGTCGCCGGCCTGATCATATCGGCCTGCCTTGCCGTGCCGCTGCTCAACCTTGTGACGCCGCTCTTCGCTGCCGCCATGATGGTGCATCTGCACAAGGCGATCTCGGCACGGGAAGCGGCCCGCGGCTGAGCGGTTCCTTCACCGCAACAGGAAGCCGCGTCCCAACTCGTCGTCGGGTTCGACGATGTATTCGGTTCGCCCGGAATAGTAGGCGCGGCCGCCGACGCGGGCGACAATCGCCTCGTGCGGACCGGCCTGCGCCGTTCGCGCCACGGCTCCGGAAAAGCGCGAGCCGGCGATGCTCTCGAAGGTGCGCGTCTGCCCGATGGCAATCTGGCCCCTGGCATGCATGGCCGCCAGCCGGGCGGTGACGCCGGAGCCGGTCGGCGAACGGTCGACCTCGGCTTCGGCGAAGACGCAGATGTTTTTCGTTACCTCGCCGGAAAAGGCGTCCTTTCCATCCGTCAAAATCGTGCCGTAGAGAAAGGCAAGATCGGCGTGGTCGGGATGCGACAGTCGGAAATCCGCTTTCAGCCTGTCCGTCAAAGCCGTCGCCGCGTCGACGAAATCACGCACCCGGCTGCGGCCGAACTCAAGACCGAACTGGTGGCAGTCCGCCAGCGCGTAGAAGGCGCCGCCATAGGCGACGTCGAAACCGATCGCGCCATAGCCCGGCAATTCGATCCGTTGGTCACGGGCAAACAGGAAGGCCGGCACGCTTTCGAACGACACCGCGCCAGCCCTGCCGTCGTGGACCTCGACCGAGGCGACGACCAAACCGCACGGCGCCTCGATGTTGACCGTCGTGATTGGCTCCTGTTTCACCACCAGGCCTTCGTCGACGGCATAGCGGCCGAGCGCGACGATGGCGTGGCCGCACATGGTCGAATAGCCTTCATTGTGCATAAACAGCACGGCAAGGTCGGCGCCGGGCAAGTCGGGTTCGACCAGCAAGGCGCCATACATGTCGTAGTGGCCGCGCGGCTCGAAGATCAGCAGCTTGCGCAGATGATCGAGATGGTCGCGCACATAGGCGCGCTTTTCCAGGATGGTGCCCTTCGGGATCTCCGGATAGCCGCCGGTGACGATCCTGAGCGGCTCGCCGCCCGTATGCATGTCGACGACGGTAAGGGTCATGTGACGGGCTCTTTTCAGTCCGAGGATTTGCCGAACAGCGCCTGCAACTTGCCGAACGGCATGGCGGCGCGGGTGAAGCCGAACGTGCCGTCCTGCTGAATCTCGCGCGCCGCCGTCTCCAGCATGCCATAGGCGAAATTGGTCAGCCACGGGCCGAGCGAAATGCGTTTTGCCCCTGCCGTGGCGAGATCGGCGGTGGTGAAGCCGGGCCTCGCCATGACGTTGACCGGCTTGCTGACCGCCGAGCACAAGGTCCGCACCATCTCGACGTCGCCGATGCCTGGCGCGTAGAGCACATCGGCGCCGGCCTTCTCGAAGGCCTGCAGCCGCTTGATGGTGTCGTCGAGGTCGGACTTGCCCCACAAAAAGTTCTCGGCGCGCGCCGTGAACACGAAATCGCGTTTCAGCGCGCGTGCTGCTTCCACCGCCGCCGCGACGCGCTCGACCGCGTGGGCGAAATCATAGATCGGCTTGTCGGGATCGCCTGTGTGATCCTCGATCGAACAGCCGGCAAGGCCGGCCGCTTCGGCCGCGAAGATGGTTTCAGCGGCCTGCTCGGCGCTGTCGCCCTTGCCTCTCTCGAGATCGGCCGACACCGGCAGGCTGGTTGCCGCCGTCACCTCGCGGCAATGATGGATCATCTGATCGAAGGTCACGGCGCCATCCGGCAGGCCGCGCGAAAACGCAAAGCCGGCGCTGGTCGTCGCCAAAGCCTTGAAACCGAAGGAGCCAAGCAGCTTCGTCGTGCCGACATCCCAAGGATTGGGCATGACGAAGGTCGTGGCATGCAGGTCGCGAAAAATCTTGCCCTTGTCCATGGTAGTTCCCCCATCGCGTGCTGATTGGTGGAGCGGATTTTATCTTGCCCTCTTTGCCTGGGCAAACGAATGCGGTTGGTTCGGAAGCGTTTGGCGTTCTCTGCTGACAAATGTTCGAACGCGTCGGAATCCTTGACGTAATGTGCTGTTTTCCCAAGTGGCGGATGCCGAACTCTCGTGCGACGACGCCTCGCGCGCTGCCTCGGAGATCGTTGACATCACGGCTCGGGGTGTCGGGCGCGTGGAACGTAGCATAGCGCCCCAACAGGTCCAGTCCGCCCGTCAAACTGGATAAATCAGTGGATCGGCACCAATCCGGCAAGTTCGCGCATGTCGTCGAACAGGATGCCGCCAGCCTGGATCAGGCCATCGCGGTCGGAATAGGGATCGCCGTGATAGGAAAACACCCGCATGCCGGCGGCAATGCCAGCCTGCGTGCCGGCGACGCTGTCTTCGATGACGATGCAGTCGGCAGGCGCAAAGCCTAGGGTGTTGGCCGCATGCAGGAACAGGTCCGGGAACGGTTTGCCGCGCCCGACCATGGTGGCGCTGAACATCGCATGTTCGAACAGCGGCAAGAGCCCGGTCTGGCCAAGCGTGATATGCATCTTCGAGATCCTGGCCGATGTGGCCACGCAATAGGCGATGCCGGCCGCGCGCACCGCCTCGACAAACTCCCGGACATAGGGGATCGCCTCGACGCCATGGGCGAACAGATCAGGCAGGCCGGCATTCCAGCGCTCGACGAAATCGGCGCCGAGCCTGACCTCTGTCTGCTCTTCGATCTGCTTCTGCACCGAGACCATGCTGCGGCCGGAAAAATTCTTGCGGCAATATTCGAAGCTTGTCGGATAGCCGGCGGCAACGAGCCATTCGGCGAGGCGTCGGTTGGCAAGGTTCTCGGTGTCGACGAGGATGCCGTCGCAGTCGAAAATAACAAGTTTAGGAAAGGACATTAGGCGGTGCCGGTTGATCCGAACCCGCTCGCGCCACGCGCCGTGCCGCCGGCCAGGGAACGCTCTTCAACGGCCACTTGAGTCACTGGCGCGAAAACGAGCTGGGCGATGCGCATGCCGCGCGTCACGGCGAAATCCTCGTCGCCGAGATTGATCAAGAGCACCTTCACCTCGCCGCGATAGTCGCTGTCGACCGTGCCAGGCGAATTGAGGACGGTGAGGCCGTGTTTGAAGGCAAGGCCGGAGCGAGGCCGGACCTGGCCTTCCATGCCTTCGGGAATTTCCAGGATCAGGCCGGTCGGCACCAAGGCGCGTTTTCCCGGCAGGATCAGCAGCGGCCGGTCATCCGGCACGGCCGCACGCAGATCCATGCCGGCGGCGCCGGTGCTTTCATAGGCGGGAAGCGGTAGTCCTTCACCATGCGGCAACCTGACGAAGCCGACAGTCGGACCGATCACGGAGGGAGTTTGGAGAGCTGCGCGCATAAAATCGATCCTATCGGCGCGAATGCCGATTCGGTCAATTCGCGTGCAAGAGTATCAACGTCTTTCTTTCGGGCATCACTATGGCCGGAGCGCAGCTCAGCGCACTTCCATCGGAACCACCGTCGTCTCCTTGATCTCCTCCATGACGAAGGAGGCGGACACGTCGGACAGCGCCACCTTGGCGATCAGCCGCTGGTATAGCCGGTCATAAGCCTTCACGTCGGCGACACGGGCGCGCAAGACATAGTCAAGGTCGCCGGACATGCGGTAGACGCCGATGATCTCGGGTAAGCCCGTCACCGCCGCGCGGAATTTCTGCAACCAGCCGGGATCATGGTTCGATGTGCGGATCAGGATGAACACCGACAGACCAAGCCCAAGCTTGTCGGCATCGACAAGCGCCACGCGCCCGGTGATGACGCCATCCTCCTCCAGCCGCTTGACGCGCCGCCAGCACGCATTGCGCGACAAGGCCACCCGTTCCGACAGCTGGTCGACCGACAACGTGCCGTCGCGTTGCAATTCGGCAAGCAATTTTCGGTCGATTTCGTCGATTTCGAGCGCCATGTGGGATGTTTGTCCCAAGGAGTAACAAAATACAAGGACATTTTGGGACCGATGAACCAGCAAAGCGTGCCAGGATACTCAACATAAGAACTCAAGCGCTGAAGGGGACCAGCATGTCGGTAGCAAGCATTTTCACCTCTCATCCGGCCAAGGTCGGCGAAACTTATTTCAGCCATATGGCCTTCGCCGCCTGGTTCTCCTCGCGTCTGCTGATGGCGGCGGGCGCCGCGCTCGTTCACGCTTTCTTGCCATTTCTGTTCGAGGCTACCGCCAGCCGAATCGTCCGCCAGCTTTACGAGCGGACGCACAACAGGGGCACACACGCGACCAAGGAGCCCGCGGCTCTTCCCGATCGCGCCTAGAGGACGACGGAAGCGATGTGCCGATGGGCGGCCTATCTCGGTGAAGCGGTCTTTCTCGAAGACATCCTCACGGCGCCCTGCCACTCGCTGATCGCCCAGAGCCACTGCGCCCAGGAAGCGAAGTCGCCGACCAATGGCGATGGCTTCGGCCTTGCCTGGTATGGCGACCGGCCGGAACCGGGTCTCTATCGCGACATCCTGCCGGCCTGGTCGGACCCCAATCTGAAGAGCCTGTGCCGGCAGATCAAGTCCGGCCTGTTCCTCGCCCATGTGCGGGCCTCGACCGGCGGCGCCACCAGCCGCATGAACTGCCATCCCTTCATCTCGGGTCCCTGGTCGTTCATGCACAACGGCCAGATCGGCGGCTTCGAAAAGATCCGCCGCGCGCTGGAGAATTCCTTATCCGACGCCGTCTTCGACCTGCGCGAAGGTACCACCGATTCCGAATTGTTCTTCCTGCTGATGATTGATGAGGGACTGGCCGGCGACCCGCAAGGCGCGGTGTCGCGCGCCACCGCCCGGGTGCTCGAAGCCTCGCGCCGCGCCGGCCTTGAACCGGCCCTGAAACTCACCGCCGCCTTCTCGGACGGACAGGCGCTGCACGCGGTGCGCTACGCCACCGACGCCCACGCGCCGACGCTCTATACCTCCATGTTCCGCACGGGCGGCGGCCGCTGTATCGTCTCCGAACCTTTCGACCGCGACGGCGGCGATTGGCAGGCTGTTCCGCCGTCGAGCTTTGTCACCATGACCCGAGAGGAGATCGCCATTCGTCCCTTTGCGCCGGCAGCGCCGAAACTGGCGTTGGTCGGGTAGCGATTGTCCGGATTGCAAATGAGAAACGTCGCGGGACAGCGCTGACTTCATCGACTCGGCAACGCAATTTCGATCAAGCGTTGCCGATCCTCGAATGCTCGACTCCGCTTGAAGTCATGCCGCTGTCCGCCATCTTCACTCGGGCGAGCGCGGTCAAGCCGGATCATTCGCCATGGACGCCATCTTTTCCTCGATCGCCGATCTCGCGGCCGCCATCGCCAAGCGCAAGATTTCGGCCGTCGAAGCACTCGACGCCCATCTCGCGCAGATCGATAGCCACAACGGAGCGGTCAACGCCGTCATTTCGCTCGACAGGGAAGGCGCGCGCGAGCGGGCAAGAAATGCTGACGCGATGGTGGCGCGCGGTGAGGCGCGCGGGGCTTTGCATGGCGTTCCCTTCACGCTGAAAGACACGCACGAGACGGCGGGCATGAAGACCACTGTCGGCTTTCCGCCCTTCGCCGACTACGTCGCGAGCCACGACAGCCCGGTCGTTGCGAGGCTAAAGGCGGCCGGCGGCAATCTCTTCGCCAAGACCAATGTCGCGACCATGCTTTCCGATTGGCAGTCGAACAATCCGCTGTTCGGCCGCACCAGCAATCCCTGGAACCTTGAGCGGACCGCAGGTGGCTCCAGCGGCGGCGCCGCAGCGGCGGTGTCCACTGGCATGACGCCATTCGATGTCGGCACGGACATGCAGGATTCGATCCGGCTGCCCGCCGCCTTCTGCGGTGTCTATGGGCTCAAGCCGACGGAGCGCCGCGTCTCGCTGGTAGGCGCCTTCCCGGACCCGGCTGGCGCCGCGCGCAGCGTGCGGCTGATGTCCTGCCTCGGGCCGCTGGCGCGCAGCGTGGACGATCTGTCGTTGATCTACCGAATCATCGCCGGGCCGGACGGGCGCGACACCGATCTTGCGCCGGTGCCGGTTGAGGCCATGCCGGAGCTTGACCTCCAGACAGTGCGCATCGCCTTTGCATCGACCTTTCCCGGTTTCCCGGTGGCCGGCGACATTAGCGCAGCGGTTGAAAATCTCGCAAGACAACTGCAATCGGCCGGCGCCACCGTCGAGGAAGCGAAGCTGCCCAGGCTCGATCTGCACGACGATCTTGCCCAGGGGGGAGCGCTGATCGGCATGATGATGGAAGCCGCACAGCCGGAGCCGCCGGAAGAGCCGACACCGATCTCCCGCTGGTTCGGGGCACTCGCCCGCCGCGACCGGTCCATCCTCGCCTGGGATGCTTTTTTCGAGAGCCATCACGCGCTGCTTTGTCCGGTCGCCATGACCACGGCCTTCCCGCATTGCGAACCGGGCACGACGATCGAGGTCGGCGGTGGGCAACAGAGCTACTGGATGCTGCCGGCCTATGGCGCCGTCTTCAACTACAGCGGCCACCCAGCCCTTTCGATGCCGTGCGGACAGGATGGCGACGGCCTGCCGATCGGCCTGCAACTGGTCGGCAGACGCTGGTCGGAATCGCGGCTGTTCGGCATGGCCAAGGCGATGGCGCCCTTGACTGGCGGCTTCAGTCGCCCGCCGGGCTACTGAGCGAAGCGACCCAATCCGTAAGGTGCCAGCAGCGGGTCACGCTCGCCGTCGAGGATCTCCCGGGCGGCGAACAGGCCGACCGCCGGCGCCAGCGTGATGCCCGAATGCGTGACGGCGACATAGAGACCACGCATGCCCTCGGCGCGGCCGATGACCGGGAAGCCGTCGACCGGCGTCGGCCGGTAGCCGATCGTGTGGAAATCCAGTTCCAGTCCGGCGCTGTCGCGCAGCATGGCCTTCATGACTGCAAACAACTCGCGAGCCGTGGCGTCGGCATCCATGCCCGGGTCGCCGCCGCCGAAATCAGAGCCGGCGATGATGCGGCCCTCCGCGGTCTGGCGCATGTGCAGCCGCTCGGCCAGCACCAGCCCGTTGAGCAGTTTTCTGTATGGCCGCGAATGGACGATCAGGCCCGGCGGCGTCTCGATCGGCAGTCTGACGCCGGCCGTCGCGGCAATGTCCGGCGAGCCGACGCCGGCCGCGATCACCACTTCGTCGGCGGCAACCAGCCCATGTGATGTGTCGACGCCCGTAATGCGGCCATTGCTCTGGGCAAGTGCCGTTACCGAGCTGATGAGGATGCGCGCGCCATGCCGCTCCGCGTCGGCCAGCAGCGCTTTCGCTGTGGCGACGGGTTCCGCGACGCCCTCTTGGGCGACATGCAGGGCGAAATCTGGAAGTTCGGTCAGATTGGGCTCGATGCGCGCGGCTGCGGCGCGGTCGACGCGCTCGATGCCGTAGCCCCAGGATGAATGTTCTTCGGCATAGGTTTTCAGGTCGGCCGCCGACAGATCCCAGCACAGGCCGCCGCACCAGCTGAGCGGCAGGCCGGGCAGGTCCTGCACCAGTCTTGTCCATTCGGCCATGGCGCGGGTGCGCAGCCGGAAATACGGCTCCGGATTGCCCCAACTGGCGTTGATCCAGGCAAACGAATTCGGAGTCGCCACTCCGCCGGCGGCGCTGTCGGCAATGACCGTCACCCGGGCGCCCGCTTTGGTGAGATGCCAGGCGATCGATGCGCCGATGATGCCGGCGCCGATAACGATGACTTGTTTCGCCGCGGTCATGCTTTCACCTCTGCATCGTAGTCCTCAGGCAACGCTCACCCAAGTGCCACGCTGGCAGCTGCTTGCCAACATCGAGCCGCGAGAAATATGCGTCGTGACGTCAAGTGCCGGCTGCCCCTCGGACCGAGTCGGCTTGAGCGAGCTGCGGCACCCGGCGGCGTCCGCGCCGCCGGAACGGTCGACAGCCCGGCACTGCGCTGCTAGAAGCCCGGCCTGTCACACGGAAATCCCAAAAGAATGCCCGAAACAATACCAGAGGAAGTGTCGCGCCGCCGCACCTTCGCGATCATCGCCCACCCGGACGCCGGCAAGACCACGCTCACCGAAAAGCTGCTGCTGTTCGGCGGCGCCATCCAGCTTGCCGGCGAGGTCAAGGCCAAGAAGGATCGCATCCAGACCCGGTCCGACTGGATGAAGATCGAGCGCGAGCGCGGAATCTCGGTCGTCACTTCGGTGATGACCTTCGAGTATGAAGACAACGTCTTCAACCTGCTCGACACGCCCGGCCACGAGGATTTCGCCGACGACACCTACCGCACGCTGTCGGCGGTCGACGCGGCCGTCATGGTGATCGACGCCGCCAAGGGTATCGAGCCGCGCACGCTGAAACTGTTCGAAGTCTGCCGGCTGCGCGATATCCCGATCATCACCTTCGTCAACAAGATGGACCGCGAGAGCCGCGACCCGTTCGAGATCCTCGACGAGATCGAGCAGAAGCTGGCGCTCGACACCGCACCCATCACCTGGCCGATCGGCCGCGGCAAGACCTTCTCCGGCACCTACCATCTGGCGCTGAACGCGGTGCGCAAGGGCGACGACGAGAAGGAGCGCACGCCGGTCAACGGCCCCGATTCCAACCGCGTCGCCGGGCTGTTGCCCGACAACGAGCGCGAAGCCTTCATCGAGGAGCTGGAACTGGCGCGCGAAGCCTGCCGGCCGCTCGACATCGACGCTTTCCGCGAGGGTCATCTGACACCGGTCTATTTCGGCTCGGCGCTGCGCAATTATGGCGTGCGCGACCTGATCGAGGCGCTTGGTGCCTATGGACCGCCGCCGCGCGCGCAGGAGGCCGACACCCGCAAGGTCGAGGCGACCGAGGATAAGATGACCTCCTTCGTCTTCAAGATCCAGGCCAACATGGACCCCAACCATCGCGACCGCATCGCTTTCGTGCGGGTCTGCTCGGGCAAGCTCGAGCGCGGCATGAAGGCCAAGCTGGTGCGCACGGGAAAGCCGATGAGCCTGTCGGCACCGCAGTTCTTCTTCGCCCGCACCCGCGTTACCGCTGACGAAGCCTTTGCCGGCGACGTCGTCGGCATTCCCAACCACGGCACGCTGCGCATCGGCGACACGCTGACAGAAGGCGAGGAAATACTGTTCAGGGGCGTGCCGAACTTCGCCCCGGAAATCCTGCGCCGCGTCCGCCTCGGCGACGCCATGAAGGCGAAGAAACTCAAGGAAGCGCTGCACCAGATGGCCGAGGAAGGCGTCGTGCAGCTGTTTTCGCCCGAGGATGGCTCACCGGCCATCGTCGGCGTCGTCGGCGCACTGCAGCTCGATGTGCTGAAGGAACGGCTGAACTTCGAATACACGCTGCCCGTCGAATTCGAGATGTCGCGCTTTTCCGTCTGCCGCTGGATATCGGCCGACGACAAGGCCGAGGTTCAGCGCTTCATCGAAGCACATCGCGGCGACATCGCCCGCGACCTCGACAACGACCCGGTGTTCCTCGCCCAGCACGCCTTCTCGCTGAACTACGAAGCCGAACGCTGGAAGGCGATCCGTTTCGAAACGATCAAGGACTATCAGGTCCGCGACAAAGCAGCCTGAGCTGCCGCCTTTTCCTTCTCCCCGTCCACGGGGAGAAGGTGCCCGAAGGGCGGATGAGGGGCGGCGCCGACCTCAAGGACCGATCGGCAATGTGCCCGCCCTTCGCAAGCTCAGGGCGTTCGCTCAGCCCTTCGCCGCCTCTTCGATCTTGGCGATGTCGATCTTGCCCATCTGCATCATCGCCGACATCACCCGGCCTGCCTTGGCCCTGTCGGGGTCCTGGAGCAACTTCGGCAGCTGCTCGGGCACGACCTGCCAGGAAACGCCGAACTTGTCCTTCAGCCAGCTGCAGCGTCCAGGTTCGCCGCCGCCTTCGGTGAGCCTGGTCCAGAAATGATCTACCTCTTCCTGCGTCTTGCAGTCGATCGACAGCGACATGGCCTCGGTGAACTTGTATTGCGGGCCGCCGTTGAGCGCCTGGAATTGCACGCCGTCGAGCTCGAACGAGGCCACCAGCACCTTGCCTTCCGAGGCGTGGCCCTGGGGCCAGCGCGTGACGCTCAGCACCTTCGAATTCTTGAAAATGGACACATAGTGGTTCATGGCCTCTTCGGCCTCACCGTCGAACCACAGGAAGGTGGTAATCTTTTGCATGGTGCACTCCTCGGTTGCTCTGCTGTTGTAGTGAAACGGCTGACTCCGAGAATGGTGCCATTCCTGCCGTCCGTCCCAAGGACGCCTTTGCGGCACCTGATCCGACAACCGCATGCATTTTTTTCGGGAGCCCTCGAATTTTCCAGGAAAATCTGGCGCATTGCAAAAATGTGGCCAGACCATATTTGCGAGTCTATAACGCCTGCGGTCCGAATTCAGCGCCGCCACGCTCCGCATCGAGCGCAGCCGGCCAGCCAAGGAAGAGTCATGCCTGCCTATCGCTCCCGCACCACCACCCATGGCCGCAATATGGCCGGCGCCCGCGGCCTCTGGCGCGCCACCGGCATGAAGGACTCTGATTTCGGCAAGCCGATTATCGCGGTGGTCAACTCGTTCACCCAGTTCGTGCCGGGCCATGTCCATCTGAAGGACCTCGGCCAGCTGGTCGCGCGCGAGATCGAGAAGGCCGGCGGCGTCGCCAAGGAATTCAACACCATCGCCGTCGATGACGGCATCGCCATGGGCCATGACGGCATGCTCTATTCGCTGCCGTCGCGCGAATTGATCGCCGATTCGGTCGAATACATGGTCAACGCGCACTGCGCCGACGCCATGGTCTGCATCTCCAATTGCGACAAGATCACGCCCGGCATGCTGATGGCCTCGCTGCGCCTGAACATCCCGACTGTCTTTGTCTCCGGCGGGCCGATGGAAGCCGGCAAGGTGGTGCTGGCCGGCAAGGCGCAGGCGCTCGATCTGGTCGACGCCAT
Organism: Mesorhizobium sp. B2-4-12; assembly: GCF_006441575.1. Taxonomy (NCBI): domain Bacteria; kingdom Pseudomonadati; phylum Pseudomonadota; class Alphaproteobacteria; order Hyphomicrobiales; family Phyllobacteriaceae; genus Mesorhizobium; species Mesorhizobium sp. B2-4-12. Next base: position 1,573 of record NZ_VFVC01000053.1, on the reverse strand, counting down.
GGTGGCGGCCGCCGACGACAAGATCTCCGACGAGGACGTCAAGGTCATCGAGCGCTCGGCCTGCCCGACCTGCGGCTCCTGCTCGGGCATGTTCACCGCCAATTCGATGAACTGCCTGACCGAGGCGCTCGGCCTGTCGCTGCCGGGCAACGGCTCGACCTTGGCGACGCACGCCGACCGCAAGCGGTTGTTCGTCGAGGCGGGTCACCTCGTCGTCGATCTCGCCCAGCGCTATTACGAGCAGGATGACGAGACAGCGCTGCCGCGCAGCATTGCCTCGAAGGGTGCCTTCGAGAACGCCATGACCCTCGACATCGCCATGGGCGGCTCGACCAACACCGTGCTGCACATCCTGGCCGCCGCCTACGAGGGCGAGGTCGACTTCACCATGGAGGACATCGACCGACTGTCGCGGCGGGTTCCGGTGCTGTGCAAGGTCGCGCCGGCCAAGTCGGACGTGCATATGGAAGACGTCCACCGCGCCGGCGGCATTATGGCCATCCTTGGCCAACTCGACAATGCCGGGCTGATCAATCGCGACCTGCCGACCGTGCACACGGCTAGCCTCGGCGAGGCGCTCGACCGCTGGGACATTTCCCGCACCACCAGCCAGAACGTACGCGATTTCTTCCTCGCCGCTCCCGGCGGCGTGCCGACACAGGTCGCTTTCAGCCAGGACCGCCGCTGGGACGATCTCGATCTTGATCGCGAGAAGGGTGTCATCCGCTCGGCGGAGACGCCGTTTTCGAAAGACGGTGGGCTTGCCGTGCTGAAAGGCAATCTGGCGCTCGACGGCTGTATCGTGAAGACGGCCGGCGTCGACGAGTCGATCCTGAAGTTCACCGGCCCGGCGCGGGTGTTCGAAAGCCAGGACGCCAGCGTGAAGGCCATCCTCTCCAACGAGATCAAGGCTGGCGACGTTGTCGTCATCCGCTACGAGGGACCGCGTGGCGGCCCCGGCATGCAGGAAATGCTCTACCCGACCAGCTATCTGAAGTCGAAGGGCCTCGGCAAGGCCTGCGCGCTGGTCACCGACGGCCGCTTCTCCGGCGGCACGTCGGGCCTGTCGATCGGCCATGTCTCGCCGGAAGCCGCCGAGGGCGGCACGATCGGGCTGGTGAGGGAAGGCGACACGATCGAGATCGACATCCCCAACCGCACCATCCGCCTCGCCATCAGCGACGCCGAACTGGAAACGCGCCGCGCGGCGATGGAAGCCAAGGGCGCGGACGCCTGGAAGCCCGAGGAAAAGCGCAAGCGCAAGGTGACCACCGCGCTACGCGCCTACGCCGCCTTCGCCACCAGCGCCGACAAGGGCGCGGTGCGGGTCGTGCCGGAGTAAGATCCTGGTGGGGAGTTTGAAGACGCGGCGACAGCTGCGCTCCGTGAGCGGCTTCAACTATGCTCGTTGCCGGTCACGTCGGCGCTGCCCCTCATCTGCCTGCCGGCATCTTCTCCCCGTATAGGGACGGGGAGAAGGGGCTGGCGGCAACCTCTTAGAGCATAATCTGACCTGACGGAATCGCGAGGGATTCCCATCGGCGAGAATATCTGATTCATCATGTCTGCTGGA